>NZ_JBLIEK010000165.1:0-6062 GCF_047632995.1 Psychromonas sp. | reverse complement strand
AAGCCAAGAAATACAATGTGCGTGCTTTGTTATAATGAATGAATCCTGGCTATATAACATCTTCATTAGAAATGTTAAGTGCTCTCCGACATACGAAGTAGATGAATTTGTTGATTGATTTAAATTTGACTGCAAAAGCAGCCAAATACTTTCTACCCGTAAAATGGCGCGCCTATTGAATGGCGGAAGGCTCATATATTTTGGTTTAAAATGCGTAAAAATAAACAGCTAAAAATAATGGAATATATAAAAAACATCCAATACCAGCAGCAATTCGCATTTTATTTTTACCCATGAGCTCTGTTGCATAAGCTAATTTAGGTGACCAAAAAATTGCAAAAATAGACCACAAGACACCAATTATTAACCACACTTGCCAAAATGTTGAATTTAAATAAATCTGATCATTTATATAACCATAAAAAGCAAATAATCCAATGGACATGAAAATTGCATTAGCAGACTCTTCTATTTTGACACTTAACTTACTATCGTCTGCGCCTTTAATATACCCAAGAACCTTAAATGGAAATGGTAAAACTAAAATAACAACAAGTAACCAAAATGATATTTGCCAGAACATACAGCCTAACTCCATTTAAACATGACGCCACAATATGCATGAAAATATGCCATATGCCCAATTAATTATTTGGTGTCTTGTTTGCAACGGTAGTGACGCTAGTGCTTATCCCTTGTCTTTACGTGACTATCGAAGATATAAAGTGATTGTTTGCAGCAAATCACGGGGAGAAGAACCAATTGAAGAAAAGGACTTCTCACAACCTGTACTTCAAAATAGTTAGCCGTTCGCGCAAAGCTAGTCGTATCGAGTTAGGTAGTAGCCTAACTCAACAAAGCCAGTTGCTAACAGCTGGATTTTTATTGCTCCATTAGAATATTGTAGAGTGTTGCCTAGCGATTTCTGGCACTTATCTGCATCTGAACTGCAACCAACTGAGAAATCATACTGTAGCTTTAGCATGTAGAGGTGTCATTCTGGTTCTTAGACTCAAAATAACTCCACCGAGTTTGCTCACCAAGCTAATAATGTGGCCATTCTTCATTATATTCTTTCATCCAGTTATCAGTGATTTCATTTATTCCCCAAAGCTTTTAAACAAATACACATCCAAGCTTTTTGTTCGATATGTGTGGCTAAATCGCTATATATATATACGAATTGAGCGCCGGATTACACCAATTTAAATTTACCCACCAAAGCATTTAATTGCGCATTTGTGGTCGCTAAATTTCGCGTGCTATCGACGGTGCTCTGTCCATTTTCCGTTAACTCCTGAACCATCTGATGTATGGTAGACATATTACGACTAACCTCTTCACTAACAACACTTTGCTCTTCCGCTGCTGTCGCAATTTGCATGTTGAGATCGTTAATTTCAACAATGACATTTGTCATTTTATCTAAACCTAAGCTTACACTATTGGTATTTTCTGCCGTACGCTCACAGCTTATTTTAGTTACTTCCATTTCATCAACTGCTTTTGCGGTATCTTGTTGTAATTTGGTGAGGATTTCATTTATTTCAGTAGTACTATTTTGAGTTCGAGCAGCCAGGGAACGTACTTCATCGGCCACCACTGCAAAACCTCGTCCTTGTTCACCAGCACGAGCGGCTTCAATAGCAGCATTCAGCGCCAATAAATTTGTCTGATCTGCAATACCTCCAATAACACTCAGCACATTAACTATTTGCTGAGTATTGTCATTCATGGTGGCTATACTTTCTGAGACAGATGCAACTTCATGCACTAGCGCACTAACACTGTTAGAGGCATTCAACACAGTGTCTTTTGATAGTAAGGCCTCATCGTGAGCCATTTGAGTATTGGTCGAAGTTTTAGCTGCACCTTGTGCAACCGTTTCAGCGGTCGCACTCATTTCTGTAATTGCACTGACTATTTGTTCCGTTTCAGATGCGTGGGTTATTAATGTCGAATTATTTCGCTCAGATTGCTTGCTCAGCTGTTCAATACTAACGGTAATATGTGTTGAAGCTTGTGAAATATCGAGTAGCATGGACTGAAGATAAACAATAAATTTATTGACGGATTCACCGATATTACCCAACTCATCTTTTGAAGCGATGTCGACGCGAGAAGTTAAATCTGCCTCACCGGATGAAAGCGCATCTATACGATCTTTAAGTATCACTAAGCCTTTAACAATAGTACTAACAATAAAAATTGAAATAATAGAAAAGAAAGCAATCAACAGCAATGATACTGAAATCATTAAGCTGGTTTTTTCTTCGAATATATTACGGGTTGCGCTTGTTAATCCCTCTTGTGCTGCAGTAATATCACTCATATACGCACCACTCGCAACTACCCAGCCCCACTCAGGGAATATTTTTCTGGCATAATTTATTTTCTTTTCTGTTTTCCTTGTGGCTGGGTTTTCAAAATACGTTTCAACCATCGTGTCTGATTTATTTCTTATACTTGTAGCAATTATGGTTGAAAATGAATCGTTTTTTGTTCCGACAAGTTCCGCTTTAGGATGAGCAAGAATTAAACCATCTTTGTCCTGCACCCAAAAGTAGCCATTTTTCCCATACTTAACACTGGAAATCGCGAGTAATGCTCTTTCCATATTATCTTTGCTAAGCGTACTGAGGTACTCCCCAGTTGCAACAACTAAATTTAACGGTTTGAAGTAAAAAGAAGCAGCTAGCTTAACTTCATTTTTTTTCGTCACAGGGTTAACAAATTGGTACTCAGTAAAACCAACGTTGTTATTTTTAGCTTCAGACACCATATCTCTGGCATAATATTTTCCGTTCGTATCTACTGAGTCGTAATAGTTTTTGCCAATCAAGTCTCGGTTTGCACCATGAGCTGTAACTATAAATGAGTTGGCATCAAAGGCAAATAGATAACGGCCCTTGCCCCAGTTATAATCGTTGATAAAAGCATAAATACTGGTTGTGGCTACAATGTCCGAATCACTGTTCTTATAAATATTTTCAATAGTTTGATTAAAATTAGAAGCTTCATCAACTAACACCCCTTTGATGTTCGCCAACCTTGAGTGCTCATAAAAACTATTGACTGAACGAGTGACCGTATCAACTTGCCCTTGTAATGTCGCCTCTATTTGAGTTAAAAACTTTTCACCAACATTATTACTTTCGACATCAAGCACCTCGCTCTGAATATCTATTAAAGCGACAGTAAAAAAAATACCTATTAGTACCAAAGGAACACACAATGTGGTAATAAGCTTATTTTTTATTGTTATTCTCATATTTTCAACCTTCAACTTTTATTAGTTCATAAAACATTACTACTGGTTCGCCACATAATTTATTGCATTCGACCACAAATAAATTATATTTTTGATGGTTGCATCCTTGCCAAGGATATCATTTTTCAGCTTCAGCCTCTTGAAACTTAATTCCTTTGGCCTTTGACAAAATGACATAACGTGAAAGTAATTCCCTCTCGAATTGACAATAAATAAAATAATCTCTTTCAAGCTTATTTTGAAAAAAAGAATATAAAACCTCTGGAGTTGAAGCTACTAAAACTTTCTCACTTTTAATTTCAAAGCCCATTAACACACCAAATTAAAAATTATTATCCATAAAAATGTCATTGCTAATATAGAAAAGATTGCCAAACGTTTGATTGGCGAGTTTATAAATAGTTGATAAAATACTATAAAATAAAAATGGTTGCTTCCTGAAACTATAAGATAACGCTGGCTACAGTAAGCAATAAATACAATGACTACATTTACTTGTCTAACCTATTCGCTTGCCAACATATATCGCGAACAGCCCTTGCTACCAGTTTAAAAACCATTATCAAGTAAGACATTTACTTGATATTAACAATCAAAAATCGCTATCTATTGTTAGTATATTTTGAATAAAATGCTTTTAAAGTAATGCCTCAAATTCATTATCACTTAGAGTGTTAATCATTACGTGAATATTTCGTATGTCATATTTGCTATTAGGTCCGGCACGCCATTCTAATTCTTCCAACGTGGGCAGCAACATATTGACAACAAACTTCAGTTTTAATATACCCCTAGGTGCATACCTATCTTTAGCAAGTGCAGCCAAACCTCTCGAAATAACATGAATGGCAACTATTTGGTTTTTTATGGTGGCGCTACTTACACAAATAATACCGGTGTCTTTCAATGAGGTATATCTACTGTATACTTTATAGTTTAAAGTTTGTATAAGCCCTTCAAATTCATCTATTATTTTTTGACTGGCATTTTTGTATAAAGAATGATTTGTGATTAGAAACCTGTCTCCAACGCTATCTTTACTCTCTTTTATTGAAAAATAAGCATAGTATACATGTGTAATTATTTTTTCCTTTGCTGTCAGCTGAGATTTATCGATGTAATCCATAACCAACATTTGCTTTTTAAGCCTTTCAATAAAAATTGAGCACAATAGGTCATCTTTTGACTTAAAGATGCGGTGCAAAGAGGTATTGGGTACGCCACTGGCTTTACTAAGCTCACTAAATGTGAAATTAAATATGCCTTTTTCCTTTATCACCAATTTCGCTGCTGAAAGTATTTTTTGTTTTTGTTTTTTTTTGATACTCACATTATCACCAGAAAATCATCATTCGTGGTTATACCTTTCCTTTCATAACCAAATGTTAATGTTGGGGGGCTTACCTAGTTTCTTCTTGTCGCGACATCATGCATCGCTGTTATATTGCTCATCAATCAATACCTTACAAATGTATTCAGCGAAACTTTGTTGCAAGTTAAATGATCTTACAACTTCACCGGCTATAGTTTCCATGAATTATCGATTTCTGTAATGATCAAGTTAAAATAAGAAAGTTTATATCTGATTATTGCAGTCTATAAACGATCTAGTCTCTAATTGAATACGCTCGTTTTCTGTTAGAAACATCTAATACAAGCAACACAAAATCAGTCTCTTAATATGCCTTAAATAAAAATCCACGGTAACATTCAATGGTTTGCTGTAATATTCGAGCAAAATAATGATAACATTAGACAATATTTATTAATGTTATCCAGCTCAAACTTGACCAGCATGAGTATTACGGGCAAATATTCGCAATCTTCATCACGTTTTTAATAGTATTCAGTCCCCACCACGAGATACAGGTCACATTTCTGTGATCAGGAAAAATTTGCTTTGGGAAAAAAAACCAGTTTATATAGTGTTACATCGTCAGGCGTTGTTGCCATAATAGACAGTTTCAGCCTCGGTTCCGATCTGAACCAGTGACAGCATCACAGGAAAATCGGGGGGAAGACTAAATAGTCTTTAATAAAAAATGCTTTTTACATCGAAAATGAAATACAGTTTTATGATATAAACCTTTTGCTTATGTCCTCAACAAATACATAGCCACCCATTTTTTAGAAGAAAGAGGAGTCTTGTCAAACTTGTCGATACCCACTACGTCGTCATACGATTACTATCAGCAGCGTATTGATGTGCAACCAGCCTTCAGCAACGATTTATTCCAACAACTGCTCGAACCTGAGAATCTACACCGAGCGTGGCGTCAAGTTAAAGCCAATAAATGTGCGTCAGGCGCGTGGAGATCGACAAACCCGATGGCGGTAAACGCAAATTGGGGATCCCTAACGTCATTGATCGTGTAATAGAGCAAGCGATAGCTCAAATACTCACGCCGTTGTTTGACCCATTCTTCTCGACTAACAGCTTTGGCTTTAGGCCGAACAGAAATGCCAACAAGCGGTACTGCAAGTAAGGGATATCATCAGACAGAAACGCAAATTTGCCGTTGATGTTGATCTGTCTAAGTTCTTTGACCGAGTTAATCATGATCTCTTGATGACTCAACTTAGGATCAAGGTGCAGGATAAGCTGCCGATGTCATTCGATTATTATTGATCGGTGCAGCGGCCCCATTTACTGACACCAGTCATCCATAAGGTTGCGCATTAATTAATAGTACTTTGACATGCAATGAAGCGAGCGAATCAATAAAAATCGCTATCAATAATCGGAAAGAAAAAATCAAACCACGATAATTAATAGATTTGAATTGGCTCA
>NZ_JBLIEK010000164.1:0-6078 GCF_047632995.1 Psychromonas sp. | reverse complement strand
CAGTGTTAAATTCAGTTAACGATTCAGCGCCACAACTAGAAGAAAAAAAGAGCATAAAAGTCAGTGAGCCTTTGGATCTGAAAAACCCGGCTCCGGAATTAAGTTCAGTGAGTGATTCAGACCTAAAACAGAAAGAAAAGACGAACGCAGAAAACATTGAGTACGAGCGCATGAGATCTGAATTAAAGCGACTTAAATCTCAAGCCCCCGTTAAACCACGTAGTTATTATTAACCTGCAATTAAATGAATAAGGGCAGAGTCATGGATCTTACAACCATTAACCCTGCCCTGATTTTAAAGGTAAGTTGTTCACAATCAAACGGCTTATGCAACTTCATAATAACGCATTGTTCACATTTTCCATGGTTAGTTATGTATCAAAAAACCTCTTAATGTAACTAAATGTAAATGCGCGTTGTGGGCGGGAAAAGTGTGATTTAACTCATTAATATTTATCAGAAAATTGCTAGATTAATAACTTCTTTTCATGTCAGGAATAATCATCAATGAAGTTTAAAAAATTCAAAATGAAACCATTAGCATTACTTTCTCTTGCACTATGGCAACCGACTTTGATGGCGCAAAATGTGCCGCAGTTAGGCGTAGATTCGATTGAAAACGTTATCGCGGCAATGACCGCTGAAGAAAAAGTAAGTTTGGTTACCGGTACCGGTATGCCGGGATTTGACGGGTTAAAGCCTGTCGTTGGCGCAATACAAGGGCGTGTTCCGGGCGCCGCGGGAGGCACCTTTGCTATCACACGTTTAGGTATTCCGGAAATTATTGTTGCAGATGGCCCTGCCGGGGTGCGCATTAGCCCAACACGTGATAATGATAAGGCAACCTATTATGCGACTGCATTTCCGGTGGGCACGGCGCTTGCCTCAACCTGGAATACGCAACTGCTAGAGCAAGTCGGTAAAGCTATGGGCAGTGAAGCGAAGGAATATGGGCTTGATGTATTGTTGGGCCCAGCTTTGAATATTCATCGTAATCCGCTTTGTGGCCGAAATTTTGAATATTATTCTGAAGATCCATTGATTTCAGGTAAAACGGCAGCGGCGATGGTAAATGGTATTCAGTCCAATCACGTTGGCACATCCATTAAACATTTTGTAGCCAATAATCAGGAAACCAACCGCTTATCGATTAATGAAACGATCAGTGAACGGGCAATGCGCGAAATTTACCTGAAAGGTTTTGAGATCACGGTTAAAGAATCTCAGCCATGGACTGTGATGTCCTCTTATAATTTAATTAACGGCACCTATACATCAGCACGCAAGGATCTGCTCAGCGATATTTTACGTGATGAATGGGGATTTAAAGGCGTGGTGATGACCGATTGGTTTGGCGGATATACAGGCTTTAACCAGATTGGCTCTGAGGGCTCAAGCAATAATGAAGTGGCGCAATTAACCGCGGGTAATGATCTATTAATGCCCGGGCTGGATGCACAAAAAGCAAGCATTCTTGCCAGTCTCAAAAATGGCCGCTTAACGGAAGCACAAATTAATACCAATGTGCGCCGATTATTAGAGCTTATTGTTAAAAGCCCCTATTTCCATCAATATTCCTATAGTGATACCCCGGACCTGCAAGCGCATGCGCAAATAACACGCCAAGCAGCTGCTGAAGGTATGGTGTTATTGAAAAATGAAAAGCATGTATTGCCCTACTCCAACAAAACGCAGCCAATTTCCGTATTTGGCGTGAATGGTTATAACTTTATTTCCGGTGGCACGGGCAGTGGTGATGTGAATGAAGCCTATACGGTTTCTTTATTAGAAGGTTTAACAAATGCCGGCTATAAAATCGATAGTGATTTAGAAGCCTTATATACGCCGTTTACCCAACAAGCCAAACATGTTGAACAAGCAAGACGTGAAAAAGCGGGCTTCTTATCAACACCGCAACGTTTTGTGGAAATGGACTTATCATCAGCGCTGATTGCCGAAAAAGCAAAATCCTCCGATATCGCCTTGATAACGATTGGTCGTAACGCCGGAGAAAATGCTGACCGTCAAGTGGCTGATGATTTTAATCTCGCTAATGATGAAATAAAGTTACTTGATCAAGTATCAAAAGCTTTCCACGCGCAAAACAAAAAAGTCGTGGTTATTTTAAATATTGGCGGTGTGATTGAAACGGCCAGTTGGAAAGATAAAGTGGATGCGATTCTACTCGCTTGGCAACCGGGCCAAGAAGGCGGCAATTCAGTTGCGGATATTTTATCGGGTAAGGTTAACCCCTCAGGCAAGTTGACCATGACCTTCCCGGTTAATTATAGCGATACGCCTTCGGCTAAAAACTGGTTAGGCACGCCAAAAGATGACCCTAAACAGGTTTCTTACGAAGAAGGGATTTACGTCGGTTACCGTTACTTTAATAGCTTTAATGTAAAGCCTTCCTATGAATTTGGCTATGGCTTATCTTACAGTGATTTTGATTTCACCGATCTGCAGGTTAACGCAACTCAGGTTGTCGGGCAGTTCAACACCTCGGTGACCATAAAAAACATCGGTAAAGTAGCGGGTAAGCAAGTGGCTGAATTATACCTCTCGGCGCCTGCCAAAATGATAGATAAACCCACAGCAGAGCTAAAAGCGTTTGCAAAAACCAAGATATTACAACCAGGTGAATCGCAAACCTTAACTATGCCTCTACAGCCTAAAGATCTTGCTTCTTTTATCCCATCTCGCAGCGCATGGATAGCAGAAGTTGGAACTTACAATGTCGCCATAGGGACATCTTCACTGGATATTAAACAAAACGTTAAGTTTGACTTGAGCCATGAAGTGATTGCAGAAAAAGTGCATAAAACCTTTGCGCGGGATAAGCCATTAGTGGAATTGAAAGCAAAATAGTCTGCTTAACATGCATCTTAAAGGGCAGCGCGTCGATCACAATCAGAAATAAACTGACAGTAATCGCCGCCTTGTCTTTTAGGGAAAAACTGCGCGGAAGCAGATAAATACAATATCCCCTTATAATTCAAGGGGTATATGGCAGAGTTAATGACATCTAAGGAGTTTGTTTATCTGTATTCTGCATTCTTAAATTTTCAAGCCGAGAGATTAAAATAGATCGGCTTGAAAACTAGCAGTTGCCATATTGGTAATGAATTAATGCACAAGTTTAATCGTTTTGCCAAGGTGATCAAACAAATAACGGCGGCTTGAACAGAAAGATAAGCTTGCTTCACTGTGTCGTTTAGCCACCTTATCCGATCTTAAATAAGGGTAAACTTGCTGATATTATCCTTTTGTTCATTTGAAAGTTGGCTAAGGCGTTGGCCTTCAATGGCTAATTGTATGATTATGTTACTATTGTCATTGGCGAGTTCATCTAGCCGATTAATATTTACGGCGACTTCTTCACTTGTTAAACCTTGCTCTCGTGTAGCTTGAAATATATTGACAGATATATCTCGCATCACAATAATATCATTTGAAACTTCTGACATTGCATTTTGCATTTCATAACTTCTCAACAGACTGTCTTCCATGATAGAAAGGCTGGCACTCATCTCCTCACTGGCATTTTGTGTCTGAATGGTGAGTTTTGATATAACCCCTTGTATTTCTTTTGTTTGTTCTGCCGTTCTAATAGATAGGGCGCGTACTTCATCCGCAACTACCGAGAATCCTCTTCCTGCATCACCAGCTCTGGCAGCTTCAATTGCGGCGTTGAGGGCCAGCAGGTTAGTTGCTTCTGAAATAGAATTAATTACATCAAGTACTTTTGTGATGCTGTATACCTCATTTGATAGGTTTTTAAGTGAATCGTGAGTACTTTGGATTTGTTGGCTTAGTATTTTGGTTGTATTGGTATTGTCCATCATCAATTTAGAGCTATTAATAATACGTTCTTCAGTCACCACCGTTCGTTGCTGGGCATTTTCTGCTATTTCAGCAACTTGCTTTGTCGAATGAGCCATTTCAGTTATCGCTGCAGCAATACTGGATAATTCCGTATTTTGATCGTTGTATTGATTTTTTACTTTAGAAGTGGCTTGCACATTATGTGTAGAAATATTATCAAGTTCAGTGGTTATTGTTTCTATCTGTTGCAAGCTTTTTGAGGTGTTTTCTGCCACGCTATTAATCCAATTGGCGACATCTTTAAATTCCCCAGACCATTTTGTAGACATGCGGGAAGAAAAATTTCCATCAGCCATTTTGACAGTTACTGAGGCAAGATCTGACAGAGGTTTTTTTAAACTAAGCGCAAGAACAAAACAGGAAATAAAAGAAACAATAAGGGCTAAAAGAGTACTAATTGCAGATCCTTTTAGGGCAAAGTTGGTTTTAGCTTTTGCTATATCCTGAGATGTACTGACTTTCTCTTCAACATCAGCTAGAAGCTGTGCTATTTCTTTAATTTGCTCATCAACTAGAATAGATATGTTTTCTCGATAAGATGACATCGCTTCTATATTTTTTTGCAAGATCAGTTTCTTGGCAAATAGACCTTTGTCATCATTTATATCGAGTAAAGCTTTTTTCCAAACAATACTAAATCGTTTGTCATTTATTAGATTAGGTAATGCTTGTTCAAGTTTATTGTAACTTTCTGATAATTTTCCTGACATATACCTTAGCATGTCAAGCTTCTCATTAATATCATATGCGGATTTTGCATTAAATAATTCAATAGCGTTAAATATGACCTGACGGTGTAAATTCGTAAACACTTCAAATTCATCAATAGTTACTTTGCTTAGCGAATGCTCAACAGAAAGATTTTTATCTAAGAGTGAAGTTATAGATGAAAACTGGAATAAAAACTTACTATACAATTTATCTGTTTTACGAGTTCCACTAAAGTTCTCGCTTAGTTTCAGAGACGCTTCTTGAACTTGCTCATTGACCAATGCAAGTACTTCTGTGGTACCTGAAATCGCATCCTTATTTCCATTCATTATTTGGTTTTTATTACTTTCATACTCACTATAAAAAGAATTCCAGTTTTCTATTGCAAGGCTTAAATCATAACTTGATTCTACCAACAGTAATTCAGATGATCGCGTATCCGCTTGTAGTATCGTACTTTGAGCAAAGAATGAACTTTTCATATCAGGAAGTGTTCTTATTGAAAAGTCTTCATTAAATTTTTGAAGATTCTTTAATTCATAAATTCCGACAGAAATTGAAATAACAAAAAATATAATAACAAATAAAAATGATAGAACTACTTTAGTTACAGTTCCCATAGATTTTAAATTGAGCATAGTATTCTCCTGTAATATTTAAATAAGTTGTGTTTGAAATTAATATGTAAACTGTTTTTTATCAAAAGGTACTAGTCTGAAATGAGATCACCTTTTTAAACTTAACGGCATCATCTTCTCGTTGGCTTGGTTGGTGAACAACGAGGCTACTTACCCAACTAAAATCACTAGGGCCTAAAATGGTTGGGATGTAGTTTTTTTTAATCGACGCTTTTTCAATAAGTTTGCTATCCATAGATTCTTTGCTGCGATTGCTTTTTGTAGAAAAGCTAAATAGTCATTAAAATCCCCTATTGATTTTAATGATCGTAATTTCAATATTGTTTCGGCTCCTTTTAAACTTCAACGAGATCCCGTAATATCTAAGCGGTCATTTATAAGAGGTAGGCAAACTCCTTCAATGACGCTACTCACATCTTTTGTTAATACTTCTCCATATTGCAAACGGAGCTTGTTTTTTAATAAGTAATCCGCACATTTATCAACATTTGCGCGTAAGATTAGACACCATTTCGTTGCGCTACCTTTGCCACTTGAGCACGTTCTTTCCCACCCATACCTTCTTTTTTATAAAAATACCATGCTGCTTACCACACAGCTATTTGCAAAACAGAATGTTAAGCCACTAACTAACAAGGGATTTTTTTCACTTGGATCACCTATAACATCGTAAAGTAACAACTGAACGGCCAAGCTAAATAAGCATTGCCATTATATGTACAGCAATTGAAGGAAACGTAAATAAAAAAGCATGAAGAGGCGATACAGCTACTCAAATAATGTTGATTGGGTGCGTTTTGCGATGTAACAATTAAATTTGTTACATCGCGGCCTCTCATCTTAG
>NZ_JBLIEK010000163.1:0-6114 GCF_047632995.1 Psychromonas sp. | reverse complement strand
CGCCAGAGCCGTAAGCCATTAATACAAAGTTTGCTGTCCAGATTGGCACTTCTAAGCCGCTGATAGGGTGAATCGCCTTAAAGCCCGTATCGACACCTTCTTTGGCCATGGTCGCAATTTCAGCTTCTGCTAATTTCACGTTTTTACATTTTTCACAAAATGCAGCCAGGGTTGCATTGCTTTTAGCCGCTTCCAGCGCTAACGGGTGCTGTGCGGCAACCGCGATATATGTGACCCCCATGACGGTATCCGGACGTGTTGTATAGACAGAGAAACTTTCCTCTTTGCCGCTTACTTTAAAGTCCATTTCGACACCTTCAGAGCGTCCAATCCAGTTACGCTGCATGGTACGTACTTGTTCCGGCCATTCGTCAAGCTTATCTAAATCGTCTAATAATTCCTGTGCATAGGCGGTTATCTTAATAAACCACTGCGGAATTTCTTTTTGTTCAACTAATGCGCCACTGCGCCAGCCTCTGCCGTCAATAACTTGTTCATTTGCCAAAACGGTCTGATCAACAGGATCCCAGTTAACGGTTGCCATTTTTTTATAAACCAGATCTTTTTCAACCAATTTTGTAAAAAACCATTGTTCCCAACGGTAATATTCAGGTTGGCAAGTGGCCAGTTCACGACTCCAGTCGTAACCAAAACCTAACTGTTTAAGTTGCGTTTTCATATAGGCGATATTTTCGTAAGTCCAACCTGCCGGTGCGGTATTATTTTTAATGGCAGCATTTTCAGCGGGCAGACCAAATGCATCCCAGCCCATAGGCTGCATTACATTTTTGCCCTGCATACGTTGGTAACGGGAAATAACATCACCGATAGTGTAATTGCGTACGTGACCCATGTGCAGTTTGCCACTCGGGTATGGAAACATGGAAAGGCAGTAATATTTTTCTTTAGAGGGGTCTTCCGTGGCCTTAAATGACTGGTTTTCATCCCAATTAGTTTGGAATTTTTTTTCAATCTCTTTAGGATTATATAACTCTTGCATATTGTGTCTGCCTAGCAATGATAAATGAAATAATTAATTAGGCGTTAGAATACAGTAGCGTGGGCTCTGCAACAATAAATATGAGCAATAAGCTTTTTTTTTCCTAATGATTGTTTTATTAAATCTAAAAAACTGCAGCTAATCAACTGTGTTAGTGGCAACTCAGGCCAGAAAATAACAGCTTGTGCGGAGAATCTGTGCAGGTTGTTGGTTTTGTAGGCGAACGGTTCTTTTTGTTACTTTAGGCTTTGCAATTAAACCTTATAATCGCTATTGTTCGCCTCGTTCCGGAGGGGTGGCAGAGCGGCTGAATGCACTGGTCTTGAAAACCAGCGAGGGTTAATAGCTCTCCGAGAGTTCAAATCTCTCCTCCTCCGCCACACATTTAAAACCCGCTGTTTTTACAGCGGGTTTTTTATTTTATACGACTGCTTTTATATGTTACAAGAGTCTGAATCTCTCCTGTACTTTATTCAGCCACATTTTAAAAGGCTTCTCATAAGAGCGGGCTATTAAGTGAAACTGTGGCTGTTAAATTTTAATGAGCAGCTTTTTTTTAATTTTCTTTATGAAACAGTGTGTTATAAAACACCAACTCGAATTAATGTACATTAATTCGTACAAGGAACACATTAAAATCAAGTAGTTAGACTTTAAGTTGTAGATAGATAATAATCCTCAATTTTATCTAAGGTTGGGGATCTTTTCATTTGATCAATCAATATTAGTTATTAAATAATCATTTAAAAAACTGTGTTTAATGAAAGTTATCTCTCTTTCGCCCCCATTGCGACTTAGATACACAAATTTTTGTAGATAATATTACCTAGCTACAACGTCACCACGCGCTAATATAATCACTACCTTATTTGCTTAAATTCTGCATGGTTAGGAAATCGCTTTATTGCTTGTTGCAAGTGTTGATTAAATGCTTGAGTTAACCCCGCTTTTTTTAATCCTAGAAGGTATATATATAAATACTGGCTGTTTTCAGGTTGCTTCTTCACAGCGACGCTAAAATGCGTTAACGCATCGTTTACGTTACTATTTCGAATATAAAAAAGCCCCAACGAGAAGTTAAACTGTGCAGAGTTAATGCGCTTTTCTTTCGCCAGCAGGTACACGTCGTTTTCTTTCGCTGTGTCACCTAAAGCGCGATATAACTCCGCTAAATTTATATATGAACCATCAAAGTAAGGGTCTCGGTCAATTGCCTGCTGCACTAACTTAATCGCTTGTTGCACATCGTTGTTTGTTATCACAACTTCTGCTTGATTTAACAAGCCTTCTGCTCGCCAAGTGGATAACGCTTGTACGCCTAATAACTCATTAAAGGCAGCCCTAAAATCACTTTGTGCTGTTTGGGGTAACGAGGTCAATAATGATTGCTTTGCCGCTTCGACCCTTATCGCTTTACGCTTGTCACTTAACCGGGGGGCTATATATTTTACCTTATCTTGTTGCGACAATAAGGGCGCAAGCCGTGTTGCCGCTAAGCGTAACAGATCCTCTGAGCTTGTTAAGTGAAGAGCCAGTTTGTCCCCTTTTAATTGTCGCGTGAGTTGTGGGAATATTGAAAAAGCAGATGCACGTTTAATCGCGGGTAAGGCTTTATCATCGACGACTTGCCATAGTTTATTGATATCCGCCAGCTTGCCGGCTCTAAACAAAGCATACCAATGCGCAGTTTGTGAGCGTGGCGCTACCTCTCCAAATAACGTTTTATAGGCATTGATAGACCACTGTGCATCTTTATCTTTATGGCATGAAAGGCAGGTGTCTGGACTATCGTACTGATGTGAAAGTGTTGCGTTTGGTACGCTAAAACTATGATCTCTACGCGCATCAACCCCCATGTAAGTGGTTTCTGGCATATGGCAATCAACACACTGTAATGCTGTGTTTTCTATACTATGCTGGTGATGGTCTTTGGTAAAGTATGCTTCAGGTGCATGGCACGTCAGACATAAAGCATCACCTTTAGCTTTTACTTTCATAGAATGTTTATCATGGCAATCTAGGCAGGTTACGCCAGCTTGCGCCATTTTACTTTGTTGAAATGAACCATAGACATACACTTCATCTTTAATTTGACCATCAGGGTAATAAAAAGGTTGCTCAAGCAAGTTAGGCATATGTTTGTCAAGATAACTACCAGCGGCACTAAAACCATCCGTTAAAGGCTCACGTAAACTATGACAGGAAAAGCAAGTGTCCATTGTATCAATATGACGTGCAGGACCTATCCATTGCGCCACCTTCTGCCCAGCCTTACGCTGCCAATTTCCAACTATTTTAGGGGATGCTTCTATCGATGCTTGATGTTCAGCATGGCAGGATAAACATCCCACGTTAATCTCTTGCCAAGTACTCTTAAATTTATTTTTTTCACTAGAGAAGTTGCGTGTAAGCTCACTGGAATGACAATCAGCACACATGCCATTCCAATTTTGTAACGGCTGTTTCCAGTGATAGCGACTTTGGCTATCTAACTCACTAATCAAGTCACTATAAACTTGAAACCAGCGTTGACCACCCTTATTTTTAGGGCGCGCGTCCCAGGAATAAGGTAAAACTTGCAAGCGACCATTACCTATATTGACTAAATATTGTTGTAAAGGGTAATGTCCAAAAGTATTCTCAACTTTGAATATTTGTTTTTTACCTTGTTCGGTTATCACTGCAAGATAGTCTTGCTTGTCTTTAATTAATGAAAATTGATTACCTTGAGCGTCACTATAATGCTGATTTAAATCTGCGACGATTGAATCACTAGAGGGAGGTAACATCGCTTTAGCATGGTCAGATTGCAACCATTTTTCAGTTTGCGGTTGGTGACAAGCAGTACAGTTTGACATCGATATGCTGGCTTGCGTGACAGTAGAAATGAAGAGCAGTGTTAATAAAAAGATGATTATCTGACCAGTTTTCATGCATTTTCCAATAAAAGAGACGTGGAGAGAAAACTCTCCACGATATTTACTTAGTAACCTTCGAACTCTTCACCAGGTTTTATATTGCGATATTTAGCCATACTGGCTTTCAACGCAACAATTTTCTTCATAACAGGCTCCATCATCCATGCGTGGGTATAGCCTTTATTCCCCCAAAGTTCATAACTTTCTTTTGGATCATTCTTAATATCAAACACTTGTGGAAAAGTGAATTTAGTAATTGCGGCAGAATGTGTTGATTCAGTTGCCATAAAATGAAATTTCATATTACGCCATTTCACTGCAAATAAATCATCGCCGACAAACACGATAAAATGATCACGGTTCGATTTTTCTTGTTTTCCTAAGATGAAGTCTTTTTGGTTTACGCCATCAATAGGACGGTCGTTAGGAATAAGCTTGTCAGCATCAGCGAAACTCGCAATGGTGGTATACATATCAATATCCCCTACAATTTCATCCGAAACTCGGCCGGCTTTAATTTTATTTGGGTAACGGATCATGGCAGGAGTACGTAAACCACCTTCATACGCGGTACTTAAACCACCACGCCATGGGCCATTTGAACCACCACCGCCGTCGTCACCTGAGGCTAAGCCAGAGTCTTGAGGGAAGTTACCTGCACCATTGTCACCGGTTAAAATAACAACGGTATTATCTGAAATCCCAGCATCTTCAACCGCTTTTAAAATTAAGCCTATGTTGTAGTCGACTTCCATTTGCGTATCAGCATAAATACCCGCTTTAGAGGCATTCTTGAAATCTGGGTGTACTGTAAATGGCGGATGAAAATGCGTAAACCCAATATAGCTGAAAAAAGGTTTTCCTGTTTTAGCTTGCGTTTTAATATTAGCAATAGCCCGATTGGTTATTTCTCTATCTAAGGTCACTTTCTCTGGAACATTAAATTCTTTTACCTTTTGGGCATCTTTACCTTTTACGCCTTCGTAAATATAAGGTGTAGCTGCAACGGTAGGATCCCATTGAGGTGTTGTTGTATAACCTGCCGCGTTCGTACCTTCTTGGGTACCCCAAAAATAATCATAGCCTTGATAGTTTGGTAATTTTTTAATATTTGAACCTACATGCCATTTTCCAAACAGCGTGGTGTGATAACCCGCATCAGAAAGCAATTCAGGTAATGTATATTCCCAATTGGCCAGCCCATCAGGCTCCCCAGGAGCAGGCACCTTTTGGTTACCCGTACGAATAGGTAAACGTCCTGTATGCAGAGCAGAGCGGGTTGGAGTGCATTGATTTTGTACGTTAAAGTTAGTTAAACGCAAACCTTGTTGCGCAAAGTCATCAATATTAGGGGTCTGAATCGTACTCCCCTGAATACTTAAGTCTCCCCAGCCCCAGTTATCAACTAATAAATAAATAATATTGGGCTTATCCGCTGCCGTTGCTATTGATGAAAAGCTAGCGGCTAAACAAAGAGGCAGTAATTTTTTATACATATAAAATTCTCCTAGGCAGTTAACCTATTGTTAATAATCGTCGAGCTCATATCATGTCAACAGATTATAAATAAAAAATATATAAATATAGTCGTTTATAGTAGATTATAGTCGATTATAGTCGAACTCGTTTCACATAAAGGAAAGTCATCTTTTACCTAAAGAAAAGTCACCTCTGTTTGTTAAGCAACGACAGACTAAGTGCAATAAAACAACACTATATTGCTTTTACTAAGGTAACTAACCACTGATAGAAGGGATCGTTTCTATGGGTGGTTGCCACGCAAGCAACAACCTCAATATCATCATTATATGCCTGCAAACTGAGTGATTTAAATGGCATTTTTGCATTGGCTAAAAAACTGGGTAAGGGAGCAATTAATTCACTGTTTTCAATACACATTACCAAACTAGTGAGGTCTTCACTGGTAAAAGCGACATGATGAGTAACAGATTCTTTTTTCAAATGGCGAGTGAATTTAATATACTCTGAGTTCCAACCATTTACCTTTAAAGTCGCCAGTGGATATTGTAAGGCTTCGTTAATAGAATTTGCAGGGTGTTTCTCATTCATCAACAAACACACCTTATGCGTTTCAATGACCCTTTGGGTAACGTTTTGCGAACAAGAGGTTGATAAAAAATGTAACCCGAGGTGGATTTTACCCTCACTAATTTGTTGATAAGTATCTTCTTACCA
>NZ_JBLIEK010000162.1:0-6137 GCF_047632995.1 Psychromonas sp. | reverse complement strand
ACATATACTAGAATCCTATTAGCTTATAAATGTAATAATAGTAATCATCTATTTTATAAATGACACTGTTAAGCCATTCTGCCGCATTCTTTTTATAGATCGGTTTGCGGATTTTTTAAGGGTATCTGAATATTGTACTTAGGTTCGAGCAACCGGTACGCCAAAAATAGCTAGTTTGTTGATTTTTACCACACCAACATAAGTAAAGATATCAAGTTTTAATCAGTTTTTTTCAGTGACTGATTAATATATTCGCTTTCAGTCACCGATGACTTGCATGCAATTTTGCAATGATTAATTTAAAAATAGCATTAAATCAGATGATAAGTGCACTAAAAAATCATTCCCTAACTTTAAAATTATTGACATATAATTAGAAATATTCCACCAAGGAGCGTTTTTCCATCCATAGAGCTGCATAGTACTGAACATTTTGTAGATAAAAAAAGAGAAGCAAAAAGCTCCCCTTAAAAAACCTCGTTAGAGGTCAACACAATAAAACGTTTATAGCGTGTATTTAAATGATAACTGTGCATAATTTGAATCAGCATCAACTTGATCCATTGAGAAGTTGCCCACTTCAACACCAACAGCTAGTTCTTTAGTAAAGTTAGTGAACAAATTAACACTCCATTGGCTATTTTTTTTATTTGCAACATCTGATTCTGCATGGCCATACTGAAGTGTACTGCGTAAATTTTCACTCCAAAAGTGACGATAATTAACAAGATATGCCGTTGTTTCTTCAACTTCATCCCCAACAAAATCTTTCGCAAATGCTATACCGACGTAACGACCTAACTTACCTTGGTGGATTTGAAATTTTAAATCATCTTTACCAACAGTTTTAATTTTACCTGCAACTGAAATACCAAAAGCATTTTCACTATGACCAATAGAGTCAGTTAAACTGCGAGCTAAACCTGAAACAGAGACATTACCCCAATCACCTTTAAAATTGTAGCGAGCAATCATATCTGGTACTGAATCATTGCTAGAATCACCACCAACAGATTCAGGATTTTCAAGAGAGAATTGGAAATTACCGCTGGTATAACGAATTTGACCTTGACGAACAAATACAATACCGACGGTAGCACCTGCAAAGTCTGCAGTTTCCCCTAAGGCACTAGTATTCATAAACGTCGACCATGTTTGGCCCACTAGTACATCTTTGTATTTAATGAATGCATGGCGTAAACGAGGATTGCTTGAATTTGAAACAGTTTGAGACCCCCCACCGCCATAAAAATCTAGCTCAAGAAAACCAGTGACATCGCCATGAATGTACTTACTGTTAAAACGAGTTTGATTTGCATTCAGTCTAAATTGTGATTTATCTTCTTCTGTTGTTCCTGCAGTACCGATCCAAAAATCACGATAAGCAACATCACCATCAGCGTAACGAGCATCGATTTTAATATAACCACCAAAACTCAAACTATCGGTGTCTGATATTTTTAGTGTATATCCAGCATTAGCTGAAGTAGCTAATGCCATAAGGCTTGTTGCTAAAATGAATTTTTTTTTGTTGAACATTGTACATCCCCTATTATGTAATCTTCCTCAAAATACCAAAAGTATTTCTGTGAGGTCATATTTTAAATATAGAGCTTTAAGCTCTTTGTTATTGTTTTACTACTTACTTATAACTAAGTTGTCGTCAATTTTAGTGTTTCTAAAAGTAACGGCATCCACATTATTTATTTTAGCTCTCTTGGCTATTTCATAGCTCATTTGCTTTTTCTATATTGAGGCTGTTATCAATAATTTTATTTTAAATAAAGAGCCAACATCTAGAATATCTAGAATATCTAGTGTCACCCTCTCTGCAACGTATAAATTTATATGGTTACTGCTGATATCGACCATTATTTTAAATTAACAAAGCATTTATTTTATTTTTCTTAAAAACACATCAATGGTTGCTATTAATAATTGCATCAAAGGAAATAATCGTTCAATTGCAGTAACAACACACCCCATGATAGCACTAAATTCCGCATGGTAAAACTATAGATTCAAAAAAGAAAGGGTGTGACAGGTCAATTAAATAGATTCAATAAATTAAAATACAACTTTTCGCCCCATTTATTGAAATATAGAGATAGATATTTGATATCGTAAAAAGTAAATTAAAACTTCATTTTATCCCTATGTATTGTAAGTTTTGCCACTTCACATAAAATATTTACAACGGTGTTAGCGTGCCAAATATTGAGTGTTAAAAGTAATGGCTATTAAAGTTATCAAAAGTATAAAACTACTATTCTTTATGGATATATTTGTCAAAAAGTCATTATTCTGATCAAAATCATCACTAAGTTTAGTGATGATCATACGAAACTAGGCCCATTAATCGAGTACTGAGGAACAACAATATTAAAAGTAAATTTTACATTAACTATAAAAAATACAAAGCAACAACAAATGGTAATATTA
This sequence comes from Psychromonas sp., assembly GCF_047632995.1. GTDB lineage: Bacteria > Pseudomonadota > Gammaproteobacteria > Enterobacterales > Psychromonadaceae > Psychromonas. Next base: position 3,695 of record NZ_JBLIEK010000162.1, on the reverse strand, counting down.
AGATTTTTGCTATTCAAAGCTTGTAGCCAGATACGTTAAAAGACATCTCTATTGTTCTAAATTAAGAGACAAATGAGTAGTTCTACTATGCCCTACCTTCTACCCTACTTTGAACATCGGGGGCCTATTTGTGTTTATAAGTCGTGATTAGTCCATATTTATGCAAAGTTGTCAGTTTTTTAAATACAGAACCTAAAATGAAAGTGCAGCTTATTGTTGATGGGTTAACAATCGTTATTTAACGACGACTCAAAGCAAGACTATTAGTCCACTTTAATGAATAGATTGAGTATGCGAGCCACCGATATTGTCGAGTACTAAGAACTCAAGACTTTATGAATAAAATAAGTAAAATATTATTGCTGAAATAATGTCATTGCTAAAAGCTTATTTGGTAGTTTAAAAAAAAACATATTTGTTGGCGCCACTATCAAGCAAGTTATGAGGCGCAGCAGGATGTGTTAAGTAACATATTAATCGATTACAACAGTTATCAACTTGGTTCTTATTTAGGTTCTCAATCTCAATTATTCGATGCAGTATTAAAAAATAATGACTCAGCTAGAGTGACTAAATTTAGTTAAGTTGGTCAATTAGTTAAATTATAAAATTGATAGACAATTATTAAACTAAGATTATTGAATAATATAATGTATTAAAAATAAAAAAGGATGTGACTGAGTTTAATCACACCTTTTTGCTTATGATTTAGCCTTAGAGTTTATAAAAAATTAGTATTTAGCTGTTTTATAAATCCTTTCCTCTAAAATTTTAGTGAATGTTTCAGGGTCTATGTCAACAGTAACGAGACTTTCCCATTTTTTAATGTTTTTCAGAAATCTAGTAACGATGATTTCTGGATTTTTCACACCACGTTCTTTAGCTGCTTTAATAGCTGTCTCGACTTCGCCTTCACGGTAGGTGACTAAGAAGTTAGCCATATCTGCTGGAGCTTTTGAAAACTTTATACCTTTGGCCAAAGCTAACTTTTTAGCTTTTTTGTCCTCAGCGACGTAACCGGTAGTTGCACGTGCAAGTGCACCAGGGGCTTCAGAAACCCAAGCATCTTTTTGAGCGTTACTTAAGTCGCCCCAAGTATCAGTATTTAAGTTAACAGCACTCCCACCTAAGTAGCTTCCAATAGGTTCTTCGACGACATGAGTGACCACGTCCATAAGCGAGTATGATTTTAACCATGCTACCGAACCCAGAACACAATCAAGCTGTCCACGTTCTAGAGCCTCATAGGCTTCTGATGATGGAATATTAACAGGAACAGCGCCTAAAGCGTCGATAACACGAGTAAAAACTTCACCACCAGCACGAACTTTTAAGCCGTTTAAGTCTGCCATGCTGTTAATGGCTGTCTTGCACATTAAATTGTAAGGAGTAGTAGAGTATGCACCGAAGTCTTTAATACTATATTTGTTATATTCTTTAGTACATTCGGGACATTCTAGCTGAACTGTTTCATTTAAGGCTGCCATAGTTGCTACCGAATTTTCATTCAAAAGTGCTAGGTCACTAAATAAAACTGCGCGGGGTAATTGCTTAGCGTGGTAGAGAGAAACAATCAAACCACCGTCAGTCAGACCACTTGAAATGCCAGATAAAGTAGTACGTGCCCCCGTTAAAGAACCAGAAGTATGCAACTTAACCTCAATTTCTTCTTTTAAATTATCAAACATTGGTTGCATAGCAAAATGATTGTAAACATGCTTAGGTGATACAAATGAGCTGTAGTTAATGTCTCTGGCAATAGCTTGTGTAGCCAGTGTGGTCGCCGTAACAAAAATTGCTGCAGTAAGATTTAGTAGTATAATTTTTTTCATTCTGTAATCCTCTGTTTATAGTTATTATAGTGTATAAGTTATGGTAGAAGACTATTTGTAAAGACTTCTACCGTAACGAATTTTTTAATCCATTAAGCTTGGCAAGTATAAGCTGATCTCAGGGAAGATAATTAAAAGGGCAATTACAAATACTTCAGCAAGAAGGAACCAAGAAATACCTTTAAAGATATTCACTAAGGAAATGCTGTCACCAGCGACCCCTTTCACCACGTAAGCATTAAGACCAACAGGTGGTGTTAATAGACCAACCTCTAAATACTTTATAACCAACACTCCCATCCAAATAAGGTTAATGTCAAGCGCTTCATAAAGTGGTAATAAGATTGGAATAGTTACCAACATAAGTCCTAGTGGATCTAGAAACATGCCAAGAATAATGAATATAATTGCTGAGCCGATAACTAGCAGCATGGGATCGACTGACCACACTCCCATTAACTCTACCAAATAATCAGGAACACCAGCTAAGACCAAGAAACGGGTCAGCATTACTGCACCAATGGCAATAAAAAAGATAGATGACAGACTAAATAGCGCTTCTTTGACACTAGCCATTATAACTTTAACGCTACCATTACCCGTTAATATCGCAATCACCATCGCCATAAATGCGCCAATAGCACCCGCTTCAGTTGGTGTTGCAATGCCAGAATATATACTGCCGATTACACTGAAAGCAAGAACTGGTATAGCCCAAACACCTTTAAGGGAATGGATACGTTGTTTCCAAGTAACTGTCTCTTCAATTTTTGGTGCTAATTCTGGGTTAAGAGTACAACGAACTAAAATAAGTACGGTATAAGCAAATGCGGTTAGAAGTCCAGGAAGAATACCGGCAAGTAAAAGTTTACTGATCGGTTGCTCAGTGAAAATACCATAAATAACCATTAAAATGCTGGGCGGAATTAAGGAGCCTAAAGTGCCTGATGCTGCAACAACACCTGCGGCTAAACCATGGTCATACTTATACTTAAGCATTTCAGGGATAGCTAATCGTCCCATTGCTGCAGCTGTCGCCATACTTGAACCAGAAGCAGCAGCAAAAGAGGCACTGGCAAAGTTGGTGGCAATAGCCAGACCACCAGGTAAGCCACTAAGCCATAATCGTGCCGAAGTAAACAAGTGAGCTGTTAATCCTGAATGATAAATGACAGCCCCCATCAAAAGAAACATAGGCACTGCAGATAGAGTAAAATGGGCAGTGAAGTCAAATGGCAAAGACCCTAGTGAGCCAATCATGGCCCGAGGGCTACCGGTAAGGATTAAAATTCCTATAGACGAAACCCCACCTAAAGCCACTGCAATTGGTACACGAAGACCCATAAGTACCAGCAAGGTCGCAAGGCCAGAAAAACCTATTTCCAAAGAAGTCATGTTAATATTCCTGTTGCTGGTAATAAAGGGGTATTTGAGTGAAACTATTTATTGTTGTCATTTTCTACTCCAGTCTTATTTTGATGCCCTGTGTAAGCCTTTACTAAAAAGGTTAGGGCTAATATCACGCAACTAATAGGAATTACCCATCGAATAGCCCAAACCTCAATGTCGAAATTCATCAATTCTACCTGTTCATAGAACTTCGTCATGCCCCAAGCTTTTTTAGCACCCGCCCAAGCAAAAAGAAGTACGTAGGCGGCACTTAAAAGGCAGGCGGCAGAATCAATAATACGTATATGTGTTTTCGACATGTTTTGCGTAAATAGCTCAATTCTTATATGCTCTTGTGTATATTCTGTGTGCGCAAGAGGTAAGAAGACCACTGGAACCATTAAGTAGTAGGCAACAATTTCGAGAGTGCCTTGAACAGGTTGGTTGAACATATACTTACCAACCACGTCTAGT
>NZ_JBLIEK010000161.1:0-6239 GCF_047632995.1 Psychromonas sp. | reverse complement strand
CGTCGCGCGCTGAGTTACCTCATTGCACAGGGATTTGGTTATGCGGTGATGATGACTTTTATTGCCAATGCTCCCTTTGCTTATATAGAACACTTTCACGTATCACCCGAGCTTTTTTCTGGATTATTTATTGCCAATGTCGTCGTGGTTGTCATTATTAACCGTCTCAATAGTTTACTGTTACACCGTTATGAACCCCCTAGGTTATTAAAAGCGTTTCTTTCTCTGCAGCTGTTGGGAGGAATGATCTTAGTCAGCTCCATGATTATGGCCCCTGACAACCTCTGGTTTGCGGTAATCGGCTTTATTCTGTGCGCATCATCTAATGCGGGTATTTTGCCAAACGCCAGCGTCTCGTTTATGCATTATTTTGAAAAAAATTCAGGTATCGCATCCGCATTACTGGGAGCGGTTCAATATGGAACGGCTGCCGCTGTCAGCGCATTAGCTGCAATACTAACAACAGACTCTCTTTGGCCTATGATATTAACCATGCTGACATCCACCCTGATTGCTTTAACAGCTGCAATTATTGCAGCACAAGATAAAACCGATGGCAATATTGATACACCTTTACTTAGAGCAGATCTTGAGCTGATAAGAGATTAATTGAAAAAAGATAGTGGCAAAAAGATGGGACAGTTAAATCTTTTTTCCGATCTTTCATGGGCCGAGTTTATTCACCAATTAAAGTATAAAACAGAGTGCGCGCGGTGAACTATCTCAGAAATAGATAGATTTTGCCAAGCTCAAAGTGTTGCCATTGTTCTAGGTGTATATATAAGTAAAGCAATGCCGCTTAAAATCAGATCGAGGGAGCATCCTGAATGCCACACTAGTCGCGATATTAATGAAGCAATTAACGTCAAAAGCGTTGTTATGGCGGGCGAGCTTAGGGAGCAATTGGAGCGGAGAAAGTAGATTAACGCCTTCTAGGGAAAACGTGTTGAACTAGAAAGCATTAAGAGATAAAAAACCCGTCCAGATAGACGGGTTAAAAAATAAGGTAGTAGTGTTTAAGCCATTTTTCTTTTACGGTTAAAACCGAAGCCGATTAAACCCAAGCCCAGTAATATCAAACTAGTAGGTTCAGGTACAGAAGCAATGACATCATCAGTTATTACCACGTTGTCAATGGCCCACCATTCATCATTTGCTCCCTGGTTTAATGACGAAGTAAATTGCAGTGTTAATGAGCTAGCAGTTGTCGCATAGTTTACAGAGACAGGTACCAGTAGTTCATTCCAGAGATAATAAGATTGACCTGCCTGTTGGCTACCTTCAAAATACATGAACTGTTGTGAGTAGATAAGATCGCCATTCGCATATGCATACGCAACTTCACCATCCCATGAATCACCTTTCCAGAAATCAAAGGCGATATCAACACTAGACTGGTTGCCAGATAAGGCAAAAGTTTTTTCGGTAGAAACGCCTGCACCAAAAAGATTAAAACCACCTAAAACCTGATTGCCTTGAATAACGCTGGTGCTGTTATTAGTCCAGCCGGAAGCGCCGCTGGTGAAATCTTCACTAGTAATTACGGTAGCGAAAGCAGAGCTGGCTGAGAAGACCATTATTAATGGTAATAAAACCGATGAGCGTATAGACATGAGTAAACCCTTTGATGTTGTAATAAATTATCTTGACAATTATATAGGTTTCAATGCATTTATTGTACCAGCTATATTTACTACAATTAAATCAACCACTTAATTTTTAATATCCGCAAGTAAATTGATTGTCATTTAAAAAGTGTAAAGAATACTGACAGAATCTAAATACTATTATTACAGCGGTGTTAAACCAACCGTTTTTTTATAGTTAGTCCTTTTTAGACTGAAAAAGTGCTTATTTAATCTTATTTACAAAATACAGTGTAAAGACAACTGACACTTTGTATAAAAAACAGGCATATCGGCAATCAAATGTTTCACACTTTTTACGCTGATTGAGGGCAACCAAACTTTTATCCCTTCTTTCGACATTTTTAAGCTCATTGGCTTCTAATATTTAAAGCGCTCATTGTTGAGCAACAAAAAAAACATTGAGATTTATTTAGCCCAAAACAAAGTTAATTTTGGTTTAACAATCAGAGACATAATAATAGAGAACACAATGCCGATAGGTAAGGCAGCCAGCAGGCTAGCAATCCACACATAGATGAAATGGTTAACATCAACAAAACCATAGATATTAACTGTGGTAACAGCGGCCATAATCGCTTCCATTATAATAGCCATACAAAAGCCAAATAGGATATTCATTTTAATAGCAGAGATATTAGGCAATATTGTCGTCAAACTTTTGTTTAACAGCATTGAAATAACACCGCCAATGGGTGCAATACAAAGTACACAAAGTGCAAATGAAGTCAGCCAGGAAATTAAAAACTCATCGCCAAATCCAACATTTCTCCAAGTCATTGCAAAGGTAAGCGTGCCTCCGATAACAACCACAATACTAAAAATAATAAGCATTTTTGTAAAAAGTTTAGACATCATCTCTATCCATATTTAATAAATTTTCCGCAGTATAATTAGTAAATTTAGACAAAAACAGTCTTGTTCTTTTAGTTTTTTTCTGTGCAATCAGACTTAAAAAGTGAGTTTCTATTGGTTAAGAGGCGCTTATCAAATAAAGAGATAGGCTCTTTTCCAGAACATAGCAGTGAGTACGGGGATGTAATGCCTGAGATGATGGATTAGAAAGTGGGTACTTATTGCAATATTAAAAATAGACAGGGAAGTGAACCGTCCTGCACAATCATCTTAACGATAAAATTATTGTCAAAAATAATGTAACTTATTAACATAATACGACGGCTAAACGATCACTAAATCACACAGTGACATCAACATGTTTATCCGTTATTACATCTTGATTTTGCTCTTTCTCCTCATCTGTTTTTTTTACTTCAATTTTAGTCAGAGGATGGATACTTTCTGCAAACATCTCAGGGGAAACATTGTTGTTGCGGTTAGAGGCTTGATACTTTTTAATTTTATGATTCGCAATTTTAGCGTCATTAAAGGGCTTAAAAACATAAGTACGATTTATAAAGTCGATGATAAGATGTTGGCTCATATACCCTCCTTATTGTTTCCCATAGCTAACACTGTTAATCAAGTTATCGGCATTCCCGACTTTTTCTTGATGTTTTATTATACTGCCTCTGCTTTTTCGATAAAAAAATCTTATATTGATACTAAAATTATAGACAGATATTTCACTATTGGACGGCAATATGGATAGCAATCTCGCTAAGATTTTTATCGCACTTGTTTGTGCTTTTTTATTATATCTTTTCTGCCATTTTTGGTTGCCATACGAACAGGCGACAGCACTGGGCCTGATCTGCTTTTTAGTGATTTTATGGAGCAACAATGCCTTGCCACTTGGCGTGGTTTCACTCTTCCCTATCTTGCTCTTTCCAATGTTTAATTTAATGCCAACCGATCTGGTCACCAGCAATTACAGTAAATCTATTATTTTTCTGTTTATTGGCGGATTTTTATTAGCGATTGGCGTTGAAAAAACAGATCTCCATAAAGTGATTGCCAATAAGATATTAGATATATTTCCCAATACGGTGCGCGGTATGATTTACGCGTTAGCGTTAACAGCTGGTAGCCTGAGCGCGTTTTTATCCAATACCACCAGCTGTTTATTATTAATGCCGCTGGTACTGTTTTTATCCGATGACAGTGCATTAAGAAAACGTTTTGCGTTAGCACTGTGCTACGGAGCCAGCATCGGCGGCATTATCACCCCCATCGGCACCCCGCCAAATCTCATTCTGTATGGAATACTTGAGGGATATCAACTGCCCAGCATCCCCTTTGCACAATGGGTCATGCTGCTGCTGCCTTTAGCTATTATTATGTTTTTACTACTGGGATGGTTACTTTCATGGGGTACAAAAGATAAAACGTTAGATAAACAGCATCAGCCAATAACGGGCAAGCTCACAGCGGATCAGAAAAAAGTAACACTTGTATTGATAAGCCTGATCTTTTTGCTGTTTGCCAATTCACCGATAAAGCCCTACTACGGCGGATTAGGGTTAAATGAAAAAGGTCTGTTATTAAGCGCGGGGCTGCTGCTGTTTTTACCACCGATTAATATCCTAAAATGGCAGCATATAAAAAAAATCCCTTTTGAGATTATCTTGCTGTTTGGCGCAGGATTTTCCATTGCGGCCCTGTTTACAAGCACAGGTCTCGCCGATCAACTTGCACTGTTTTTACAAAACTTTAGCCAGCTACCTACGCTACTGCTTATTGTTTTAATCGCTAGTTTAGTTACATTTTCAACCGAGATCACCAGCAATACCGCGCTTATATCAATGATACTGCCGGTTATCTATGCCCTTTCAGAACAAAACGGTTTAGACACAAGACTGCTGATGATGGTGGCAACTATTTGTGCCAGTTATGCGTTTATGTTGCCGATTGCCACCCCGCCTAATGCGATAGCGATGAGCTGCGAGGCGGTCAATGTGAGCTGTATGATAAAGTACGGTATTGTCTTAAACCTACTGGGCATTCTGCTCGTTTCACTCTTTTCTTATGGTTACTGGCGTTATTTTATAAATTAGTCAGCACTTTTTTTAAGTTGAAAACGCTCAGCGTCCTGACGAAATTGGCTATATTTATCTATTAACGCCTTTTTACTGAGTTTCTCATCACCAAAGAAAAAACCATCACTTGCAGCTATCAGCTCAAAGTGTTGTTCGGTTAGGTTCAATACTAGGTCTGCTTTTTGTAGCGTATAGGGGGAGCACGACTGGCCGTGCAGATCATCAAGCAAGTCCAAAAGATTGGAACGAAAACTTTCCAGCAGATAAAGCGCTTTTAACGCGCTATCGTCTAACAGTGCAGTTTGCCAATGCTGATTAATTGCCTTTTGCCAAGCAATCACAGATGCATCTGCACCCAACTCAATGAGTTTTTGCAGTTTTTGCTGATAAATTTGTAAGGCACACTGTTTTTCAATTTTATAGAGAGAAAATAGAGCCTCACTGCTTAAATCAAGAGGGTTTTTCAGTATAAAATCAAAAAAGAAGCGCGTTTCAAAGCGCTCGATGCCATGGAATAGCGGCGTTTTTTGACCATTACTATTAAACTGTTTTTTAGGATCAAACTGATACATATAACCAAAATCAAACAGTTTTATCTCATTGTTACTGTCTAATAAAATATTGCCCGGACAAAAATCCCATTCAAACAAACCGCTTAATTCAAGGTCCATTATGGCGCTAAAAATCTGTACAAAGAGATCTCGGTTTAATGCAGTCAGTGGTTCGCCGGCAATCCAAGGCGAAAGAATAATACCGTCTCTAAATGAGGCAAATTGAGTATCTACAATATGTTTAAAATTATCAGGATTAGCTTTCTTAAGCTGAGCAAGATCTCGGCGGCGCTGAACCTCATTTAAAAAAGAGGTTTGCCCATCAATATTATTAACTAAACTGACCTTGCGTTTAAGCTTTAGCGTCCAGCTTTTCCCCTCTATTTGTAAATGATAAACCACTGCAGTGAGACCTGAATTAAATGTTTCCACCACATAACTTGAATTTTCAGTGGTGCTTTTAAGCTGCTGCAGCGTTAACGGAAAATCGTGTAGCGATCCCAGTTCTATATTTTGTTCGCTCTCGGCAAATGCTTGTTGTGCTTGTTGGCGCTCTGCTTCCATGATCTGTTTTCCTTAAATAAAAAAAAATGCCGTTCAAACTAACTGAACGGCATTCGTTGTAGATGAGTTATATTTATTAACTCATTTTATTTACATTGTTTCAAGCAGAATTAAACCTTCAACTCCGGCATTAAAGCTAACAGTGCCATTACTCACTGTTGCGATTGAATTATCATAACAATTACCTACGTAGCCCCACACCAATGACACAGTCGCTGCCTGTGGTTTAGCAGGCGGTTTTTATTTACCGCCAAGGTTCATCTCATTTATTTTGCGTTGGTTGAAATCTCACCTTAAGGCGATTACCAGAAAGCTTGCCGCAAAGTGAGTTTAGAGCAAACGTCTTCTTATTGTTATAAATAGCAATAAAACTAACCCGCTAAAACCGATTCCACCTCCTGCAGATATATCATCGTCTGGATCAGTTGCTCTCTCATCTTCTGGCGCATTGTAACGACAAGTAGAAGTTGAACTTTCTTTCTTTATTTCAGAAAAGTCGAGTGCATAGATAAGTAACGATGAATCATTGGTGCGTTTTTCCT
>NZ_JBLIEK010000160.1:0-6278 GCF_047632995.1 Psychromonas sp. | reverse complement strand
CTGCTGGATTAATACCAAACTGTACGTTTGAACCACCCGTTTCAACACCGATTTCACGCAGTACAGCTAAAGAGGCATTACGCATTAACTGGTATTCTTTATCCGTTAATGTCTGCGCAGGTGCAACCGTGATTGAGTCACCGGTATGAATCCCCATAGGATCGAAGTTTTCAATGGCACAAACAATAATACAGTTATCATTTTTGTCGCGAACCACTTCCATCTCATACTCTTTCCAACCAATTAATGATTCATCAATTAACAGCTCAGTAGTAGGAGAAAGATCCAGACCGTTTGAACAGATATCGTCAAACTCTTCTTTATTGTAAGCGATACCGCCGCCTGTTCCGCCCATAGTGAAAGAGGGACGAATAATACAAGGGAAACCGACCATATCTAACACGCCGTAAGCTTCATCCATATTATGTGCGATACCAGCACGCGGACATGCAAGGCCGATTTTTTTCATCGCTTTATCAAAGCGACTGCGGTCTTCCGCTTTATCAATGGCATCCGCCGTTGCGCCGATCATCTCAACATTGTATTTTGCTAAGATCCCTTTTGCTTCAAGCTCAAGCGCACAGTTTAATGCAGTTTGTCCGCCCATTGTCGGCAACACCGCACAGGGGCGCTCTTTAGCAATAATTTTTTCAACAACTTGCCAATGAATCGGTTCGATATAAGTAGCATCGGCCATATCGGGATCTGTCATTATCGTTGCCGGGTTAGAGTTAACCAGTACAACACGGTAGCCCTCTTCTTTTAGTGCTTTACAAGCTTGTGCACCTGAGTAATCAAACTCACAGGCTTGACCGATAATAATCGGCCCCGCACCAATAATCAGGATAGTTTTTAAGTCATTACGTTTTGGCATCTGAAATTTACCTTTTTATTCGAATTCGGTTACTAGGCGTTTTTGTACTTTTCAATCAATTCAATGAAATGATTGAATAAAGGTGCGGCATCATGTGGACCCGGGCTTGCTTCCGGATGTCCCTGGAAACTAAATGCGGGTTTGTCAGTACGATGCATACCTTGTAGTGAACCGTCAAATAATGAAACGTGTGTGGCACGCAGGTTTGCAGGTAGTGTCGCGATATCAGCGGCAAAACCATGATTTTGGCTGGTGATCATGACAACGTCTCGGTCCAAATCTTTAACCGGATGGTTAGCACCATGGTGACCAAATTTCATTTTCAACGTTTTAGCGCCGCTTGCAAGAGCAAGTAACTGATGGCCGAGACAGATACCAAATACTGGAATTTCTGTTTTTAATATTTCTTGAATCGCTGCAATTGCATAGGTACAGGGCTCAGGATCGCCGGGACCATTAGACAGGAATATGCCATCAGGATTCATTGCCAGTACATCACTCGCAGATGTTTGTGCAGGAACAACGGTAACGCGACAACCTCTGTCCACCAGCATACGTAAAATATTACATTTAACACCGTAATCGTAAGCAACAACATGATATTTAGAATCGCTAATATCAGCCGGCAAACCGCCGGTTAACGTCCAGCTGCCTTGTGCCCATACAAATGGGTGTGCAGTCGTCACCTCCTTTGCCAAATCCATTCCTTTAAGTCCCGGGAACGCTTTAGCTTGTGCAAGTGCAGCAGCCTGGTCAAGATTTTCGCCAGCAATAATACAACCCGCTTGCGCCCCTTTCTCTCGTAAAATACGGGTCAATTTACGGGTATCAATCTCGGCAATACCGACAACGTTACGTGCTTTTAAATAATCGCTAAGAGAAGCTTGATTGCGGAAGTTGCTTGCTAGTAGAGGTAAATCACGAATGACTAATCCGCAAGCATGGATAGATGGAGATTCTTCATCTTCATCATTGGTTCCGGTGTTTCCGATGTGGGGGTATGTTAGTGTAACTATCTGACGAGCGTACGACGGGTCTGTTAGAATTTCTTGGTAACCTGTCATTGACGTATTAAAAACAACCTCACCAACAGAACTTCCATTAGCGCCGATTGACACACCTTCAAATACAGTTCCATCTTCCAATACCAGTATGGCAGAATGACTCAAGATAACCTCCATTGGGACAACAATAAAAATAAATTTTACAATTATTTATTGATGGAAAGTTATACGCTTTTCCACCAAACAATCATAAAATTTGGCAAATTCGCGACAGTTTATAGATATTCAGCGCAATTCACCAATCAATTTTTTATTTTCTGCCCAAAATGGGAAACAAAAAAAATTTGCAAGGCTAAATCTGCATTGCGGATAAATAATTAAAAGAGTAGTTTAACTGGTGTCAGCATCGCATAAACATCACAATCACAAAACCTAAAAAATAACGAATTCAATCTGGATCTTTAAACTTTTCTTCTGACACTGTAAGTTCCTTATAATATACTGTTTATTCGTTGATCTAAATCAAACCATTCACCCCCTGAAAGATCATTTGTCAACACCAAGTAATTTGTGGTGATTGATTTTTCCGGCTAACAAGGGTCTTTTATGCAACAATTACAATCAACTAAAGCTGCCATATTGTGGTCATATTTTCTCAACATCTGTGCCATTCCTCATCCCTCTAAACATGAACAACAACTGATAGCCTGGATTATTAATTGGGCGAAACAAAAAAAAATCGACTGCATTCAAGATAAAGTCGGCAATTTAATCTTACGCAAACCAGCCAGCGTCGGATCTGAACATAAAACGCCCGTTATCCTGCAGGCACATCTTGATATGGTGCCGCAAAAAAACAGCCAGACTGAACATGACTTTCTAGTGGATCCGATAACGGTTGTTATTGATGGTGAGTGGCTGCATGCCGACAATACAACGCTCGGTGCTGATAACGGCATTGGCATGGCCTCTTGTTTGGCCGTCCTCGCAGACAATACAATTAAACATGGTCCGCTTGAAGTGCTGTTAACCCTTGATGAAGAAACAGGTATGACAGGTGCATTTGCACTACAAGACGAGTTGCTGCAGGGGAAAATTTTAATTAATACCGATTCAGAGCAGGAAGGCGAACTTTACGTTGGCTGCGCTGGCGGTGTTAATGTCAATATCAATCTGCCTTATGAAAAAATGGAAACAGAGCCTGCTGACAGTGCTTATGAGATATCAATTAGCGGCCTAAAGGGAGGCCATTCCGGCTGTGATATCAACCTTAATCGCGGCAATGCAATCAAACTCTTAGCAGGCGTGTTACATAACTTAGATGCAATTCCTTTTCATATCTCCTGTTTTGAGGGGGGCAGTCTGCGTAATGCAATTCCGCGAGAAGCATCTGCCGTGATTGTGTGTGAACAGCGCCATGAAAACAGTTTAGATATACTTATCAATACCTTAAACTTAGATTTGCGCAATAAATTCCATAAAACTGAAGAAAATCTACAGCTCTCGATTAAATCCTCTGAATTACCGGCATCGATTTTAACCAACAAGAGCCAAACTAATTTATTAAATAGCCTGATCGATTGTGACAATGGCGTGTTTACTATGGATGATAATTTTTCTAATGTGGTGCAGACATCGAGTAACTTAGGCGTTATTACGCAAGAAAAAGGTGCGCAGTCGCGCTTTGACATTCAAGTATTAGTACGCTCCCAAGTCGAACAGGAAAAACAGAAAAGAGCGGATAAAATAGCGCAGCACTTCCAAAGTAACGGCGCACTGATACGCCAAGATGGTAACTACCCGGGCTGGACACCTAATAAAGAGTCGGCTATTTATAAGGTGATGGAAGCGCAATACAAGGCGCTGTTTGCTAAAAAGCCTAAAGCGATGGTCATTCATGCCGGCTTAGAGTGTGGTCTGTTTAGCGATAAATACCCGGACTGGGATATGATCTCATTTGGCCCAACGATTAAATTCCCGCACAGCCCGGATGAAAAAGTAGATATTGCCAGTGTTGATAAGTACTGGCAGTTATTAATTGCAACCTTAGCTGCAGTTGATTAATAGTATAGAGCCTCACCGAAGATGCATTTTCAGGGGGGGCTATCTACACTTAGTAGCCTCGCGCAAATTAATCATCATTTACAACCGTTTTTATTCTATTAACCACTTTGCCGAGCCCGGATCTAAATACCACTCCGTTAAGCCTTTTTTTGATGATATTTTGGCCGCAGGATAACGTTCGCTACCAGCAACTTCACGCTCTATTTTATAGATAATATCGGCTTTATTATGACCTAGGGCTAAATAGGTAACACGTTTACTATTTTCAATTAAGCCGGCACTTATACTTACACGTAATTGCCCGCTTTGTGGCTGTGTTGCCACAAGCGTTAAATGTGTATCGTTAAAGTCCGTCTCCCCAGGAAATAGTGACGCGGTATGACCGTCCTCCCCCACCCCTAAAATAATCCAGTCAAACTGCGGAATTTCATGAACACTGTCAATATGAGATCTTATCTCCTGTTCATAGCGAAGCGCTTCCTGCTGCGGATCGCTTTCGCCATGAATTGGGTGAATATTTTCTGCGGGGATATTAATTTTATCAAAGAGTAACTTTTTGCATTGCCCAAAATTACTTTCTGGAGAGCTGACAGGAACGCAGCGTTCATCGCCCCACCAGAAATGTAATTTCTGCCAATTTATACTCTGTGCATAGTCCGATTCAGCCAAAAACGTAAATAACAGTATCGGTGTTGTTCCGCCCGATAAAGAGATATCGCTTTGTTTATCGTTTTGACTCAAACGAAGAAAATCTTGAGCAAGCTTATCAAGCAGCAATTGGGTTGAATCAAAAATCATATTATTCATGCGATAGCTCTCAGTAGTCTGTATCGGTTAGGTTTACACAGGGCAAGGCAACGCCATTGACCGCTGCGCTCTTTTAAATCACGATAATGCCATCTCCACTGCATTGCAATCAAAACCTCAGCCCAGTTGTTTTAAGTAGCCGGCAGGATACCGTTATCCGATTGAAGATCGATAATAAATTTTAAGAAAACTGGTAAGCATCCATTGCCAGCACATCGTATTCAATATCTTCATGTATTCGTTTGGCAGAACGCAAATCACTGCTTCCCAGTGCGGCAAGCAACGGCAGAAAATGCTCTGCAGTGGGATGATTAAACAATAGATCGGGCGCTTCATTTTGGTAATTTAGCAGCGCGTTAAGATCACCTATGCTCAATTTAGCATTGACCCAAGCGGTAAAATTTTTCACCCGCTCTTTTTTATTGACCTCAAGGGATGGGTTAAATACCTCCTTGAGATTATGAGTAATACTACCCGAGCCAATTATCATCACCCCTTCATTGCGCAGCGGCGCTAAAATCTGCCCGTATTGATAATTGATGGCGGCGCCGAGGCGACTATTAATTGAAACTTCAATAACGGGAATATCCGCTTCTGGATAGATAAGCCTTAACGGGATCCACACTCCGTGATCCCACCCCTGCTGGCTATCCAGAACGGGGCTAAACCCATGTTGTGTAAACAGATCGGCAATTTTATCGGCAAGTTCTGGTGAACCGGGCGCGTTATACTGTATATCGTATAACGGCTGCGGGAAACCGTAGAAATCATGAATTGTTTTCGGCGCACTCCCCCGAGTAATAACAATATCTCGGGCCAGATCAAAATGCGCAGAAAATACAATAATCGCCTTAGGCTTTGCAAAGGAGAGACCCAACTGTTGCAAAAAGGTAACTGTTTTGCTCTTTTCAACAGCCATCATGGGAGAGCCGTGTGAAATAAAAAAAGCGGGTTGTTTTATCTGACTCATACTCTTCTCCTTTAATTATTTAGACTTAAATAGTAACTCAAGTGTTAGTATTTTCTTTGTCAGTTAGCTTTTTTGACAACAATGCATCTACAGAGAAACGCCCCGCGCCTTGCAGCACTATAGTCAATGAAGCAACCAACAGCATCAGCGCATACTCATAGCCATTATTGGCAAGAAATAGACCATTACCTAAGTGCACCACGATCAACGCAATTAACATAGTAAACGCAGTGACCAATGCGGCAGGTCGACTCAACAGACCAATTATTAACGCTATGCCGCCAAAAAATTCCCCACTTCCCGCTAGCAGTGCCATTAAATAGCCCGGTGTAATGCCGATGCTTGCCATCCATTGACCTGTCCCCTCTAATCCATAGCCACCAAACCAGGCAAATAATTTTTGCGAGCCATGAGCTGCAAGAATCAAACCTAAAGGCACTCTTAGAATGAATGACGACAGGACTAAATTTGATGTCACTATTTTATTGATCAGTTTTATGTTCATTAGGCTATTTCCTTATCAGTAATAAATCAGAGATTTTTCTCATAGGGTCAATTT
>NZ_JBLIEK010000159.1:0-6333 GCF_047632995.1 Psychromonas sp. | reverse complement strand
GGGTGGCCAGAAGCATCATATTGCCGCCAATAATACCTATATTCCATAATGCATATCCGCTGCCCATCGCGACGCCCGTTATTAATAAGTCAATCGCCGCGCCTGATGTGAAAACGATGGCAGGTTCATCACTCATAAAATAGGTGATCCACAAAGCCACCGCGGTCGCTATAAAGAACCAGGTAATGGCATTCTTTCCGTTGGCAAGTCGCTTGGTGATATTGCAGTAAAACGCCCAAATAAAAGCACCACTCAACGCCATTGAATAACTTAAAGGGTTTGTCGCTATATTGCCGGCCAATTGACTAATCGAAATTCCTCCATCACCACTCACCGTCCAAGCCACACCGAAAAACGACAGGGCTATCGCCGGATAAAGTCTTTTATCAACAGGATTTTTACTGGTAAACACTGCGAGCAATACCACTAAAGAGGGCCATAAATAGTTAATTACGCCCATTTCGACCGCTTGAATTCGATTATTAGCCATTCCCAACGCAAGCGATAAGCAAATTTCATAGCTGACAAACAGTGTCCCGCCGATCGATAGGTATTTTAATGAGAAGCCTTTAAATCGAGGCGCACCAATGAAGATCAAAAGAAACAAAGAACTCACTGAATAAATCATTGCAGCACCACCAATTGCGCCTAATTGCTCTGCCACATTGCGCACTAGTCCTACCGTTGTGCTCCATATTAAAATGGCTAAGCAGCCTGCAAGCGTGTATTTACGTATGTCAGTCAAGATAATTCCCTTAGCGCTTGTGTACCGCATTTGATAGATAATGCAGGCTAACAAATGCGGCTTGGTATATGAAGCAAAAATAAATACGACTCACGATGAGAGAGGGATAAACGAGCCCTTATTTTTCTGGAAGCATGCGGCGCAGATCAATTTTGAAATTCCGCTAAACTTTGCTTAACGTACGCAAAGGAGGGTAAATAAGCGTCATGGCTAAGATGGTTTTGGATATATGCAATGTGCAAAATTTGCACATTGCTATGCTGGCTATCTAAATTGAAATTGGTAGGGAAACTTATGAAGAGAGGATTTATACAGCAATGGCCGGGGATCTCGAAAAGTTAAATAGTTTCCGATGGTCAAATATATGGCCAGCGATGTTTCTGTTAATCTGATTATTAATAGCGTAGCGCTGATCATGAACGCTTGTTTACAAAAACAGGGCATTTTTATTCCAGGGCGGTTGGCGACTTGCACTTTTGCTGCAGGATCTTGATACTAGCACTGAATGCTTAGACAGCGATTTACGTGGTATGTATGTTTAATTCTAACTGGTTTGTTGCTGACATTGTGATATAGCGGTAAAAACAGACAATAAAGCATAAACTAAATGCTTTCATCTATTGTAATATAGACCGACTGATAATTATTTGTACTGCCGTATCAATAAATTCACCTAGTCTTAATAGCATGAAAAAAATGGTAGGAACACTGACTAGAGGTGATTTTAGATTTGTTAATAAAAGGATTTCTTTTGCCTAAAAGTCTAAGAATTTTTTTGTGCCTTTGTGCTTTATTGAGTCATCAATTATGTGCAGGTGAATTAAAATCGGTAACGCTTCAACCCTCTTGGTTAGAGCAATTTCAATTTTCTGGTTATTATATTGCCAAAGAAAAAGGTTTTTATAATGACGTTGGATTAGACGTTACTATCAAACCTTATCAATTTGGGGTAGATGCTGTACAACAAATTAATGATCGAGAAATTGATTTTGCCGTTGGTTACGAGAAATTAATAGCTGAAATGGCTCAAAACAAAAAAATTGTTATTTTGTATGCACTTTTTCAATCCAGTCCAATTGTCCTGCTCAGCACTAAAGAATCAAAAATCAATACCATCAATGAGTTTGTCGGTAAAAAAATAATGGCCACAAGCAATGATATTAACCAAGCCTCATTAAAAGCGATGCTGAATTCCAACCATATACAGTTAGAAGATATAAACTTAATACCCCATTCGCATAATATAAATGATTTGGTCAATAAAAAAACCGATCTGATCAGCGCTTATATCTCCAAAGCCCCCTACGAGTTAAGCAAAATGGGGGTGGAATATAATCTTTTTAATCCTAAAGATTATGGTTTTGATATGTACAGTGATTTTTTATATACAAGTGAGGAGTTAATTGCACAAGATATAAACACAGTTAAGGCATTTAAAGCCGCTTCGTTAAAAGGTTGGCAATATGCATTTTCCCATATAGATGAAACGGTCGATTTAATCTTAGCTAAATATAATGAGCAAAATTTAACAAAAGAAGAGCTTCTGTTCGAAGGGGCAGAGCTTAAAAAATTAGCACTTTTTAACACCAATGCGATAGGAACAATAGACGAAAATAAATTAAACCGAATTTGGGATGTTTACAAAATATTAGGGGTAATAAAGGGGGATCTTGATGTTGGGCATCTTGTTTTTGATGACAAAAATCCCAGATTAATATTAACTAAAAAACAAGAAGCCTATTTACAACAAAAAAAACAGATCACCATGTGTATCGACCCAAATTGGTTGCCCTATGACGGTTTTGATCAACAAGGCAAGCATATTGGTTTAAATACGTATTTTATTAATATTTTTAGAAAGCAGTTACCTATCCCCATTGAAATAGTCCAAACCAGCTCTTGGAATCAATCCCTGCAATTTGCACAGCAGAGAAAATGTGATCTGCTCTCTCTAGCTGCAAAAACACAAGAGAGAGAAAAATATCTTAACTTTACCTCCCCTTATTTAGTAACCCCTCGTGTGTTAGTTACTAAACCCCATGCCCCGTTTATAGATAATTTCACTTACTTGGAAAATAAAAAAATAGGTGTGCCAAAAGGTTATGCGCAGGAAGAACTGCTCCGTAAAAAATATCCGAATATCATAATAGTAGAAGTTGATACAACAATAGATGGGCTTGAAAAAGTGGTAAATGGCGAACTCTATGGCGTTATAAGCGGGCTTAGTGTCGTCTCTGGACTATTACAGAACCGTTTTCTCGGGCAACTCAAAGTCAGCGGACAATTTGAGCAAAAAACAGAATTTGGTATTGGGATAAGAAATGATGACATATTACTTTTGCAGGTTTTTGAAAAACTGGTAAATAATTTATCAGAAGAAACAAAACAGGAGATTGCTGACAAAAATAGTTTTATTAAATATGAAGATGCGTTCAACTACGGATTGTTATGGCAGATACTATTTGTTCTTTTTTTAGTCACTGCCATTTTTTCATATAGACACTGGCTGCTAACTAATTTAAATAAACAATTAAACAGAAAAATAACAGAGAAAACCAAAGCATTACAGGAGCTTAATGAGGACCTGGAACGGAAAATAAAGGAGCGAACACAAAAGATAGAGCATGCGAAAACGCTATTAGAAAATGTCGCTTTTAAAGATAATTTAACCGATATTTTTAACCGCCATTACCTTTTTGAAACATCACCATTGCTTTTAACTTTATCTGATGAGATGCAGGAACCCTTATCACTCTTGTTTATTGATCTTGATTACTTCAAAAAAATCAATGATACCTATGGACATCTGATTGGCGATAACATATTGAAATTTTTTGTAGAAAACACCCAACAAAGATTAAGAGCCGATGATGTTTTTGTTCGTTTCGGCGGTGAAGAGTTTATTATTTTACTGCCCAAAGTAAACCTTGAAGAAAGTTTGATTGTCGCAGAAAAACTACGACTCAGTATGGAGCAAAACCATTACCAACAAAATGGTATGGATATTGCTCTCACCATTAGCATTGGTGCTAGCGAGTACAGGAATAATGAGACGTTAGAACAATTACTCGGTCGAGCTGATTCTGCATTGTATAGCGCAAAAGAAAACGGCAGAAATCAAGTTACAAAAAATTAACCTCCTAGATATTCTCCTTCTTGCTATAAGCGCCGTACTCTCGGGCAGTCTGAAGACTGCTGAGCTGATTAATAAGTTTGTTAGGGCTTTTTGAGGATAATATCGGCTATTCACCATGCGCTCATTGGGCTCTGCACCAGAGTTACGCGGTTATGTTGAGGCTGAGAATTATTGAGATAAGTGAGAGTGTTAATAAATAGTCTGAAAAATATTCAAACGCTGTAACGTGTATTGAGATATCCTCGGGGCACGAGTTTAGTTTAGAATGTTTCGCCACTCGCCGCTATTTCAGTTTGTTTATTGATAGACGTATTAACTTCCGTCAATGGCCATTTATATTATTTTTTAAGACATTCATTTTTATGGATGTTTTTTTGTAGGATTTATTCGATTATGAAAATTGCTATCGCAGGTACAGGCTATGTAGGCCTTTCAAACGCAATGCTTTTGGCGCAACACCATGAAGTGGTTGCAGTTGATATTATTGCAGAAAAAATTACTCTTCTAAATAATAAACTTTCCCCCATTGCTGATACGGAAATTGAAGAGTTTCTAAAAAACAGAGATCTTAATTTCACCGCAACGCTCGATAAACAGCTGGCTTATCAAGATGCTGAGTTTGTTATTATTGCTACGCCGACAGATTATGATGCTGAAACTAATTATTTTAATACTTCTTCTGTGGAAGCTGTGATTAAAGAGGTGATGGCGATTAATCCACAAGCTGTGATGGTGATTAAATCCACTGTACCTGTGGGTTATACCAAACAGGTAAAAGAAAAGTTTGCTTGTGACAATATTCTATTTTCACCTGAGTTTTTACGGGAGGGGAGTGCTTTGTACGACAATTTATATCCTTCTCGTATTATTGTCGGTGAGCAGAGTGAACGTGCGAAAGTTTTTGCTGATCTATTAGTGCAAGGCGCAGTTAAAGAAGAGATAAATGTACTGTTTACCGATTCAACCGAAGCGGAAGCGGTTAAGTTATTTTCTAATACCTACCTTGCGATGCGCGTTGCTTATTTTAATGAGTTAGATTCATATGCTGAAACGCATAACTTGAATACCAAGCAGATCATTGAAGGTGTAGGGTTAGATCCGCGTATTGGCAATCACTACAATAACCCCTCTTTTGGTTACGGTGGTTACTGCCTGCCAAAAGATACCAAACAGCTTCGTGCTAACTATGCGGATGTGCCGAACAGTATTATCGGTGCGATTGTTGATTCAAATACTATGCGTAAAGACTTTATTGCCGATTCTATTATTAAGCGCAATCCGAAACGTGTGGGTATCTACCGCTTAATTATGAAGTCTGGCTCTGATAATTTCCGTGCATCCAGTATTCAGGGAATTATGAAGCGCCTGAAAGCAAAAGGGATTGAAGTGGTGATTTTTGAGCCTGTGCTTAAAGAAACCGAGTTTTTCCATTCTAAAGTGTTAACTGATTTAGAAGAGTTTAAAGCCACCTCTGATGTGATTGTGTCGAACCGTATGGCACAAGAGTTAGCGGATGTTGCAGATAAAGTCTATACGCGGGATCTGTTTGGCGCCGATTAGTCATCCTCATCGTCATCCTCAAATTGTTCTGTTGAGGATGCGTTATGGCGCTATTGGATCTGGGGTAAGGGCACGCAGAGCTTAGCCCGTTCATGACACTGAACTGTCGTTCAATTCACTTCCCGATAGGACAACTCGGGAATGACGGTAGGGGTTACGTCGTCATCTGCAATGACTTTACTCCGTCATCCTCAAATTGTTCTGTTGAGGATGCGTTATGGCGCTATTGGATCTGGGGTAAGGGCACGCAGAGCTTAGCCCGTTCATGACACTGAACTGTCGTAAATGACTCCGGGCGTCCTGCCCTCCGCCTTTCAGGTCGTTGTCGTAAACTCCAACGTTCAAATTTGTTCCTGACAAATTTGTCACTTCCCGATAGGACAACTCGGGAATGACGGTAGGGATTTTACTCCGTCATCGTCAAGGTGTTCCACTCCGTCATCGTCAATGTGTCTATCCGTCATCGTCAAGGTGTTCCACTCCGTCATCGTCAATGTGTCTATCCGTCATCGTCAAGGTGTTCCACTCCGTCATCGTCAATGTGTCTATCCGTCATCCTCAAGGTGTTCCACTCCGTCATCCTCAAGGTGTTTTGTTGAGGATCGCCTGCGTAGAGGAACTGCAAATGTGTGGTAAAACTCACTTAAACACGGCTGTATATTTGCAGATAATTGCTTGTTTGTTTTTCAAACAACTTGACTTTCATTTTAGAATCTATAAAGTGTCCATCAGCAAGAAAGAAAGCCTTTTGTTTACATTCTCCATACCGTCGTTTTATTAATAATACCACGCTTTGTAGTTTTTAAGTTCCAGTCTGTTTTTACGCTATCAAGCCTATTAAGGCAATCCAACATTAAAATTACAAGGTATTAATATTATGTCTAAAGTTCAA
>NZ_JBLIEK010000158.1:0-6352 GCF_047632995.1 Psychromonas sp. | reverse complement strand
TGGGATCAATGCATTCTCCTTAAAGATAACTTGACAATGATTCCTTGGAATACTAATCTATATTCCAAGGAATGTAAATTAGTGTTAGGAGTGAGTTATGGAACGTCGTAGTTTTATTCGCATAATGGGAGTCGGTTTCGCAGCAGCCACATTAACCAGTTCGCTAAGCAGTTGTTCAACACGTGATGATAAAGTTGATTACGGCTGGAATGGGCCAAGTGACAGCGAGTCGGATATCCGTTTAAAAGTACTCGCCTACGCTATTCTTTGCCCTAATCCTCATAACAAACAGCCATGGTTCATTAAATTAAATGACTCACAACATTTAGATCTGTATGTAGATCAAACTCGTTTATTACCAGAGACAGACCCGTTTGCGCGACAAATCCATATTGGTCAAGGCTGTTTTTTAGAAACACTAACCATTGCTGCGAGTGGTTTAGGTTATCAAGCGGAAATTGAATATTTCCCACAAGGAGAATACAGCAATACAGTGGTAGAAAATCTACCTGTTGCCAGAGTCGTATTAACTAAAAAAACAGCAATAAATGTGGATCCACTGTTTAAGTACATACTTCAACGCCAATCTAATAAACGTGAATACGATAACAGCCGCTTATCTCCCGTGCAAAAATCTCAGTTACAAGCATTACCCATGGCCATGCAGACGAGTTTGACACTGCAGGATTCAGCGCCGGAAATAACTTATTTGCAACAGCTATTAACTGAGGCGATGACTATTGAGGTCGGCAATAAAGCCCGTGATTTAGAGACTATAAAAATGTTCCGTTTTAATGATCAGGAGGTACAGAAATATAGAGATGGTTTTGGTATTGAACATTCAGGAGTAACGGGCATTAAAAAATTTATTATTGAAGGTTTTCTTTTAGATCGTGAAAAAACCGAAAAGGATCCAAGCGATTTTGGTAAACAAAGTGTCGATATGACTCGTTCTATCTGTGAGTCCAGCAGCAGCTTTGCTTGGATAACCACGGAAGGAAACAGCCCCTTACAACAGGTTCAAGTCGGCCGTGATTATTGTCGTTTGAATTTAACCACCACAGCAATGGGCTTAGCACAGCATCCAATGAGCCAGGTATTACAAGAATATCAAGATATGCTGCCACTGCAGGAGCGATTTAAACAGCATTTTAATATAAAAGCAGGACAAACAGTGCAGATGTTAGTGCGTTTAGGTAAAGCAGAAAAAACAGCGCACACTCCAAGACGTTTAGTCAGCAGTTTGCTTATCGGTTAATAACACAGGCTTAGTATTAAACAGAAATTTTTGGCGGAATTTTCTTTTAATCCATTACATTAAAAAAGAGAATTGATCTTCTGGAATATCAGAATAAGGTGCTAACATCCCTAGAGAGTGAAATTTTAATCGTCGATTTCACTCGTTTTTTCCGACACTTAGGTACGCTGGCATGAATTGTATTAATGGCCAGCATCCCTGTTATCAATATCTGCATCAAAGTAACAACCAGGGAATTCATCACATTCCAATAACCTTGATCTGCACCACCTTCATGATCTCTACTTCAAAGTCGGCGATGACTTCTATCGTGGGATAATAGGAAATATCAACCTGTTTGCCTTTAAGGTTTCGGTATTTAGATTTGCGGCAGTATTTAAACGGGCAATCGAATCCATCCATCATCAGGGTATTGAGCATACATTCACCGTTAAAACGCTGGACATGAGAGGCAACTTGCATCAACTCGCAATGAATCAGCTGATTATGTTTCTGCAAAATGCTTTTGACGGGGGAATTCATTTTTCACTCCTTAATGGAATTAATTAACTCATCATTATAGGCGTTTTTTTGAGCAGTGCTGAGATAACGCAGATTATTTTTTAATCACACGCTGAAGTTAGCCATTTTCTATCTTGGCGTTGTGTTCCGTTCTATCATGGTTTTATTGAGTTACGAGAGATTCCCCCTCTATCTTAAAAGTCCCACGCGGACCTCTCTCCGTAAGCAAGACTGACAAATAATCAAATATGCTGCGCTTAACAATTCGCAGCATATTCCGCTTTATTTTAGACTGTTACTTATAGAGGGTACTTGAATTCTATGATCAATAAGACGTTGATCATAAACAAAATCCTGATTGTAATTGACCACCCATTTGCCACCGTGAAAGTCATTTAATTTCTGCAATAAATCGAAAAAGCTCAGTTTTTCTTCAGCATTACTATCAATATGGTATAAACCAGGTTCATTTCTTTCAATTAACTCATAAATAGCCCGCGCTGTAACTGAGATCAAAGAGCAAGCAGGAAACCACTGAGTACTTGCATCGATTGTGCCATTTTGTATCATCTGCTGATGACAATGCTCTAGCATGTTGTTGCCCCCTGCAACATCGCCAATTTGCCAACCCAGACGAGCTATCATAGCATTAGCATTTTTTTTCCAAATTTCATCTTCACAGCGAATTTTATACTGCCCGTAATCTTCATCCGCATTTCTTGCGCTTTCAATGGTAAAAGGGCCACTCGGATCATTGGCAAATACCATTGCAGTGCTAGTAAATAAGTAAGGTATATTTTTTTGTGCGGTTTTTGATGCAAACCAAGCTGCCCAACTCTCACTGCCCATAGCCAAATGACAAACCGCATCCGGTTGAACCTGTTCAAAAAACGCTTCACTTTGTTGCTCATTCTCTGGGGATATTTTTGAGCGATCCCAAGGCACAATATTCCAGCCATTAAGCTCAAACTCTTTTGCGACAATGGGTGCAACTGTTCCATTCATACCAGTGATCAATAATTTTTTCATGGAAACTCTCTTCTATAGCTGTATAAGTGCATTTATTGTTGTTTAATCCTCATTAAACTACATCTTTACAGAAGATAAAAAAAGCCCGCTCACTAATTTTACGTGAAGCGAGCCTGACAAATTAAATTTCGGTACGACATTAGCGCAAATAATATCAGTTAAATTATGCACTAACTGTTGCAGAAAGCTTACTCGCGAACGCCCTTCTGAATATGAACAATGGGTATTTGTTAGCAAATAAGTGGCCGTAGTCATTACTAGGTACTGCATATTATTTTTTTAGAATAAAGTAATCTAAGATTAGAATGCTTCATTTCAAATAAGTAGAGGTAATCATGTGGACTCCAAAGAATATAGCATTTCTGTTTAATCAAGCTGTAGATAATCAGCAAGCTCTAAGGCAACTACTTTCTACCGTTATCAACAATCAGGCACGACTAACTATTATTTCGGTGATTAATCCACCAATATTAAACTATCGAATCGCCAATAATTTTGAAACGATATCTAATTTAGAAAAGAACATCACAAAAACGCAGCAAAAGGCATTGAATGACACCCAACTAGACTGGGAAAAAATGAATGTTACTTTTAAAACACTGGTGGGCGAAGCCCATATAGAAACTATCCGCGAAGTCATCCGTGGTGAATATGACTTGCTAGTAAAAGCCGCCGATAATAAAAGTCAGTTAAAAAAAATATTTGGAAGGTTGGATATGCGATTGTTACGCAAATGTCCCTGTCCGGTCTGGCTGATCCAACCCAAAGGGTTACAGTCTGTTGATGCTCATCACAGAAACATTTTAGCTGCTATTGACGCTAGTGATATGTATAGAGACGAAGAGCTAAGTGTGCGTCACGAACTTAATCTTAAAGTATTGAAAGTCGCTTACTCATTGGCGATTTCGGAATCGACCGAGCTACATGTGGTTTCCGTATGGTCAGCTCCTTATGAGAGTTCTCTGCGAGCCGGATTTAATAGAGAGCCTGATCAAAAGGTTAATAAGTATGTCGATGAAATAGAAAATATTTTTCAGAAAAACTTCGACAACCTAATGCAAGAATCCATAGCGCGAGTCGGTGTAGAGGCCCAACAGTATTTAGCACCGAAAACTGCACTAATTAAAGGGGTCCCCGATAAAATGATTGCTAAATATGCCAATGATATAGATGCCAATCTTGTCGTAATGGGTACTGTTGCTCGTACGGGCATAGCAGGGCTAATGATGGGTAATACCGCCGAATCGATCTTAGATCAATTGGAGCAATCGGTAGTTGCAGTCAAACCACCGGGCTTTGTTTCTCCTGTTCAGATCTAAAAATATAAGTATCGGGGGTCGGAGACCCTCTTTTGCACATCTGCATAAGTTTTCCCTAGGTTTGATAGAGTAAAAAATTTTAGCTTGAGTAAGAAATGGCCTTGAATTGAAAATTCAATACAAAGCCATTGATGCATTTACTTTTTTTTCGTTAACGCGTTGTTATTATTGGGGTGTTTTTAGGACAATTTTACCTACGTGTTTCTTTTTCAAGAAAACGTCTTGCGCCCTGCTTATCTCTTCCAGTGGGAAAGTTTGCGCAACAATGGGCTTGATTTTAGAGCTTTCGAGCGTTAATGATGAGATCTCGAAAACGGGATAAAACGAGCATCATAGGTCATTCTTGTTCGCTAAAAAAGCAGAAAAGTAATAGATACAAAAAGGCTACTATTTGCTAAAGCGAATTTTCACCGCTACCTTCACTGTATAAAATCAGGTGTCAGTTAAACTCTGAACCACTACAGATCAACGCCTTAAACTGATCAATCGGTATCGGTTCGCTGAATAAATACCCTTGAAAAAATGCGCATCCTTCGTCTAAGAGTAATTGTCGTTGCTCTATAGTTTCCACTCCCTCGGCAATGATTTCTATGTTCAGGATCTGCGCCATAGAAATGATCGCCTTTACTATCGCTTTGTCACTTATATCGGTCACAATATCGCGCACGAACGACTGATCGATCTTGAATTGTTCGAGGGGCAGCTGTTTGAGGTACTGTAAGGATGAATAACCAGTGCCGAAGTCATCCAGGGAGAACTGAACACCAATTTTTTTTAATGCCTTCATGGTGGCAATGGTGACTTGGATATCCTCTTGCAACAGGCTTTCGGTCAATTCCAGCTTCAGTAAATTTCCGGGAATATCGTGTCGTTGCAGAGCTGCCTGCACTTGAGCCACGAAATCCTTCTGCCGGAATTGTTTTGCACTAACGTTTACTGCCAGTGTTAAGTCGCGTGTCAGCGACTCTTTCTGCCATACTTTGAGCTGCGCACAGGCAGTATCGATAACCCATTGTCCAATGGGCAGGATCAATCCGGTTTCTTCCGCCAGCGGGATAAATGTAGCAGGGAACACCAGTCCGCGTTCAGGGTGCATCCAACGGATCAATGCCTCGGCTCCCCATGCCCGATTGGAACTGTCCATCTGAATTTGGTAGTACAATTGAAATTGCCACTTTGCAACTGCAATGCGCAATTCATTTTCGAGGGTTGTGCGCACATTAATGATGTCCTGCATATTCTGGTTAAAGAACCTCAGGGTATTGCGGCCTGCTTGTTTGGCCTGATACATGGCGATGTCGGCTTGTTTCAGCAGCTCTTCTGCTGTCTTACCCTCATGGCCGGAAAAGACGACACCGATACTCGCGCTGCTATAGTATTCGTGAATATCGAGCTGGTAAGGCTTGTTAAGATTTGCGAAAATTTTATCGCCAATGGCTTTCACCATTGCCGCGGCTTCAATGGGTATTTTGTCCAGATCTTCCAGAATCAACACAAACTCGTCCCCCCCAAGGCGTGCCACTGTATCGTTTTTGCGTAGGCAGGACTCCAGGCGTTGCGCTGTCTGTTTCAGCAGTAAATCACCATATCCATGGCCGAGGGTGTCGTTGATATCCTTGAAATTATCCAGATCAATAAACATCACCGCACTCTCCGATCTTTTACGCACGTTGGAAGCTAATGCGTGATGGAGCCGGTCTATCAAAAGACGCCGGTTGGGCAAGCCTGTAAGCGTGTCATAGAAGGCGAAGTCATTGAGCTCTTCTGTCCGTTTATCTTGAAAAGCAAGCTTTCTGTTGGCAATAGCCAGCTCTATTACCCGTTTATCCTTCTCTGCATTTTGAAAGGCAAGCTCCTTGTTGGAAATGGCCAGCTCTGCTGCCCGCTTATCCTTCTCTTCGTTTTGAAAGCCAAGCTCCTTGTTGGCAATGGCCAGCTCTGCTGCCCGTTTATCCTTCTCTTGGTTTTGAAAGCCGAGCTCCTTGTTGGCAATGGCCAGCTCTGCTGCCCGTTTACCTTTCTCTTGGTTTTGAAAGGCAAGCTCCATGTTGGCAATGGCCAGCTCTGCTGCCCGTTTATCCTTCTCTTCGTTTTGGAAGGCAAGCTCCTTGTTGGCAATGGCCAGCTCTGCTGCCCGCTTATCCTTCTCTTCGTTTTGAAAGCCAAGCTCCTTGTTGGCAATGGCCAGCTCTGCTGCCCGTTTAACATTCTCTTCATTTTGAAAGGCAAGCTCCTTGTTGGCAAT
>NZ_JBLIEK010000157.1:0-6474 GCF_047632995.1 Psychromonas sp. | reverse complement strand
GTGTTGGCATAGGTGCACTGACCATTGATTCCATCATCTGTGTTGCCGTTATTACAACGCGGTTTAAACGACGAGTTGTACGGATCATATTCTTTTGTACGCCGACTAAGCGGGCATCTCCGATTTCAACACCTAAATCACCGCGGGCAACCATGACCACATCTGATGCAATAATTATATCTTCTAACGCTTCTTGAGTTTCAACCGCTTCAGCACGCTCGACTTTAGCAACCATTTTGGCGTTACAGCCAGCCGCTACAGCAAGTTCACGTGCATAGCGCATATCAGCTCCGCTACGCGGGAAAGAAACGGCTAAGTAATCACAGCCAATTTCTGCTGCTGTAAAGATGTCTTTTTTATCTTTTTCAGTGAGTGCGGCTGCAGACAAACCACCACCTTGTTTATTGATCCCTTTATTATTTGATAGTGGCCCACCAATAATTACAACTGTTTTAACTTTGTTACCGATAACTTGTTCAACTTGCAGTTGCACCCGTCCATCATCAAGCATTAAAATATCACCGGCAGTAACTTCCTGGGGTAATTCTTTGTAATCAAGACCGACTGCTAGTTGGTTACCTTGACCTTTTTCAATATCACTGTCTAAAGTGAATTTATCGCCGACGGCTAGTAAAATTTTATTATCTTTAAATGTGGAAACACGAATTTTAGGGCCTTGTAAGTCGCCCATAATAGCCACCTCAACGCCTAGACGTGTTGCTATTTCACGCACTTGATTAGCGCGTTTAACATGATCCACCGCTTCACCATGGGAGAAGTTCATACGAACCATATTAGCCCCCGCGGCGATGATTTTTTCAAGGTTATTATCACGATCGGTTGCTGGACCTAATGTGGTCACGATTTTGGTGCGTCTAGACATGTTCAATTCCTATTACTATTTTATTTTTAAAAATTCACTAGCCATGTCTGCCCAGTGAATTTTGCTGTTTGCGCTGTTAGCTGTTTTATCACTCTACATTAATATAATTAAGCAGAGAGTACTTGGCTTGCACCGGATTTTGCTTGACAAATATAGATTGATTCTTTGATGCCTGTCGCTGCTTGATATTTGTTTTCTACTGCGCTCTTGACCTGTTCAACCAGTGTTGGGGGAATAAGTGCAACAACACACCCGCCAAAACCACCGCCGGTCATACGTACGCCGCCTAAATCACCTATCTCTGCTTTGACAATATTCACAATCAGATCAATTTCCGATACGGTGATTTCAAAATCATCACGCATCGAGATATGTGATTGCGCCATGAGTTGCCCCATTAATTTCATATCGCCTTGGCGAAGTGCATCAGCCGCTTTAACTGTGCGTTCATTTTCAGTGATCACGTGGCGTGCTCGTTTAGCAACAACCGCATCGAGTTCATTAATTCGCGCTTCGAACTGATCAATCGTGATATCACGCAATGCTTTTACGCCAAAGACCTTGGCCGCTTCTTCACACTGTAAACGGCGCGTATTGTACTCACTGTCCACTAAACCGCGTTTTTTGTTGGAGTTAATGATTACAATGGACATATCCTCTGGCATGGAGACCGATTGCGTTTCCAGTGAACGACAATCAAGCAGCAGCGCATGATGCTCTTCGCCGCAGGCAGAAATAAGCTGATCCATAATGCCGCAGTTACATCCCACAAATTCATTTTCTGCTTGCTGACCGTTTAAAGCGATATCCACTTGGCTAATGTCGAGTTTATAAAGCGTTTTAAAAGTTTGCCCAATAACCACTTCAAGAGCGGCTGATGAGCTTAATCCTGCGCCTTGTGGCACATTACCGCTAACCACAATATCAGCGCCTTGAAACTGGTAACCACGAGCCAATAAAAATTTCACTACGCCACGAATGTAGTTAGCCCACATGCAATCGTTTTGAAACTCTATCTCTTGTGTTAAATCAAATTGATTTTCTTCATTGTTATAATCAACTGAAATAAGGCGTACGATATTGTCATCACGTTTGGCCGCTGCCACCATGGTTTGGTAGTTAATGGCGCAGGGTAATACAAAACCGTCATTATAATCGGTGTGCTCACCAATTAAGTTTACCCGTCCAGGGGCTTGAATAATGTGTGTTGCTGGGTAACCCAGTACGTCTAAAAAGGTTTCTGTTACGTTGGTAATTAAAGTATTCATAATGTTATCTCTACTTTTTATGATTAATTTCTGGCTAAGCTATCCGCTCAGCGTCTAGGCATCGCTTTCTTTATAATGGACATCACTGACATCACGCAGTTTTTGTGCCGCTTGTTCGGCGGTTAAATCACGCTGACTCTCAGCCAACATTTCATAACCGACCATAAATTTACGAACGCTCGCTGAACGTAATAGTGGTGGGTAAAACAGGGCGTGCAACTGCCAATGCTCAATATCCGTGCCGGCTTCAAAAAAGGGCGCATAATGCCACCCCATTGAGTAGGGGAATGAACATTGGAATAAATTATCGTAACGACTGGTGAGCTTTTTAATCGCCAGTGCTAAATCATCACGTTGTGCATCTGTTAATTCACTCATGCGGCGAATATGCGTTTTCGGTAATAGCATAGTTTCAAAGGGCCATGCAGCCCAATATGGAACCACTGCAAGCCAGTGCTCCGTTTCTACAACGGTGCGTTCACCATCCTGTAACTCAGCTTGTACATAATCTATTAATAGGTTTGATCTGTGTTCGTCATAGTAAGCTTTTAATAATGCTTCTTTACGTTCAATTTCATTGGGTAAAAAGCTATTCGCCCATATTTGTCCGTGCGGATGTGGCTGCGAACAACCCATGGCGGCGCCTTTATTTTCAAACGCTTGTACCCACAAATATTCTTTACCTAATTCTTCAATCTGCTCGTTCCAGGTATCGATAACATTGCGAATTTTGTTAACTGGCAGCTCCGGCAGTGTTTTACTGTGATCGGGTGAAAAACAGATAACGCGACTTAACCCACGTACCCCTTGCGTTTTAAACAAAGGATTCGTAGAAACAGGTGCATCGGGTGAATCAGGCATCAGCGCGGCGAAGTCATTGTTAAAAACATAAGTGCCAGAGTAATCTGGATTTTTATCACCAGAAATTCGTTCATTGGTGGGACATAAAAAACATTTTTTATCATAACTTGCTAATGTTTCCGTTGCAGGCGCTTCATCTTGACCACTCCAAGGGCGTTTCGCACGGTGTGGTGAGACTAAGATCCATTGCCCGGTCAGTGGGTTATAACGACGGTGTGGATGGTCTATTGGGTTAAAAGCGATTGTTGTCATAGTATCCTCTTCTGTATGTTGTACCACTTGCGAATATTGCGGGTGGTGAAAATTTATAGCAGGTAAAAATAATGGCCATTAAGGTTTAAGCTTCTGGGTAACCCTGTGGATTATGCGATTGCCAGTTCCATGTGTCCTGAGACATCTCGGCAATCGTGCGACCTGCCTTCCAGCCTAGATCTTTTTCCGCTTTTTGGGGATCCGCAAAGCATTGAGCAATATCACCTGCGCGGCGCGGGCAAATATTATAAGTTACGGGTTTACCACAGGCATCAGAAAAGGCATTTACCATTTCTAAGACACTGCTGCCTTTGCCTGTGCCTAAATTGTAAATATGCAGACCCGATTTTTTGCCCACGGCTTTAAGTGCTGCAATATGGCCATCTGCTAAATCCATTACGTGAATATAATCGCGTACACCCGTACCATCTGGTGTTGGGTAATCATCACCAAAGACGGCTAACGATTCACGACGTCCGACTGCAACTTGCGCAATAAAAGGCATTAAGTTATTTGGGATCCCTTTAGGATCCTCTCCCATGGTGCCTGATGGGTGTGCGCCGACAGGGTTAAAATAACGTAATAAGGTGATGCTCCAATCGGGCTCTGCAGCAAACAGATCAGATAGGCACTCTTCGACAATATATTTACTACGGCCATAGGGATTAGTGGTTGCGCCCGTTGGTGAGCTTTCTGTGATAGGTACGACTTCCGGATCGCCATAAACGGTTGCTGATGAGCTAAAAACCAAACTTTTTACGTTGGCTTTGCGCATTGCACGAGCCAGCACGAGCGACCCATTAACATTGTTATCATAGTACTCGAGTGGTTTTTGTACGGATTCACCGACGGATTTTAAACCGGCAAAGTGAATAACCGAGTCAATATTATGTTCGTTAAAAATACGATCTAAGAAGTGCTGATCTCGAACATCACCTTGACAAAAAACAGGGCGTTTTTGAGTTAATGCTTCAATACGATCTAATACGGTTAATTTACTGTTGCTTAAATTATCTACAATAATTGGCTCGATACCAGATTCAATCATTTGTATGCAGGTCAAGCTACCTATGTAGCCCATACCACCTGTGACTAATACTTTCATACTAAATTCTCCCAAATTTTTGTTGTTATAAATATTGCAGGAAAACCATCATTCTTGCATTTACTGGCAATGATGATGGTTTATTAGTCTGACTTGTTAATGGGGCGCATTGTTGCAAATCACCCCATTAGCGAGTCAAAGAGACACTCGAGCTATTTCGCTTCAGCAAGCTCCTTTTCTTCAAGCCGTTTGAGTGTTGCTTTTTTTCTTGATTGACTCTTAAATAGACCTGCAATCATGATCACGCCACAGATACCGTAGACCTGCATAACAGTTGGATCATCAGACATTAGACCGACTTCAGAGAATACAACAAATGCACCCAGTACCATGTATAGGATAATCGCAGAAGCTTCGAAACGGAATGCCCAAGGCGTGATATCAATATTTTCATTGATCGGCATAACATAGTCAGTTTCACGCGGTTTAAAGTGACCGATAACAAACATAAGTGCAGTACAAACAACAAACAGGATCGCCAGCTGGTGTAAGAAATGTATCTGTGTATCAAAGATAAGCTGCATTGAACCGTATGACAATACGAAGACAGTAAGCGCGACCTTTGCGGCAAATGCAGGAACACGTTTAGAGATATAACCAACAAATACGATAGTAAAGATTGGCACACTAAAGAAACCGGCTACCATTTGCAGGTATTGGAACAGACCATCAGGTGCATACATAATGAACGGGGCGATACACACAGAGACAATCGCAATGACCACACCAAATGCTTGCCCTTTAGCAACCAATTCGTGATCTTCTTTACCCGCACCAAACAGAGGTTTGTATACATTTAGAGCAAACAGGGTGGTTGAGCTGTTTAGCACGCTATTAAAGGTACTAAGAATCGCGCCGAACATTACAGCAACAAAGAAGCCAACTAACGGTTTAGGTAATACTTCGTTTACCAGACGTGTATACATAGTATCCGGGTTGCCCGCATCGGCACCAAACATATGGAAAGCAATAACGCCTGGAATAATTAAAAACAGAGGTGAAATTACTTTAATCGCAGCCGCTAAAATAACCCCTTTTTGACCCTCTTTAAGGTTTTTCGCCCCTAATACACGCTGTACAATCGATTGGTCAGTACCCCAGT
Organism: Psychromonas sp.; assembly: GCF_047632995.1. Lineage (GTDB taxonomy): Bacteria > Pseudomonadota > Gammaproteobacteria > Enterobacterales > Psychromonadaceae > Psychromonas. The sequence continues at coordinate 1,003 of NZ_JBLIEK010000157.1, read as the reverse complement.
AGTAAAGGTTAACTAAGATCAAACCTGTGAATAGCGTTGAAAACGGCAGTGGATCTGACTCTTTACCCATAGATTGAAGTTTTTCAGGCGCAGCGGTGGTTAATATGTGCAGACCTTCCATAAAGCTGCCATCACCAAGTACGATTAGACCGAAAACAGGGATCATCAGACCACCGACAATCAGACCAATACCATTCATACTATCAGCAATAACCACAGCTTTTAGACCGCCGTAAACCGCGTAGAAGAAACCCAGCAGGCCAATGGATGCAGAGATAATTGCAATCGCAGCAAATTCAGAAACACCGAGCAGAGTCTGTATATCAAAGATATCACCCAGTACTACCGCACCCGCATAAAGTGTTGTTGGTAGAATGTTAATCACATATTGACATAAGAAAAGTAGGGTCACGAATTTCTTAACCGAAAGGTCATAACGACTTTCTAAGAAATCAGGAATCGTAGTGATACCCTGTTTTAGGTAACGCGGTACCAGTAACAGGGCAATAACGACCAGCGTAATACCCGAACCAACTTCCCAGCCCATTACACTCATATTATGAGAGTATGCTTGTCCGCTCATACCTACAAAGCTGGTCGCGCTTAAGTTAGTTAAAATAAGTGAGCTGGCAATTAAACCGCCCGTTAAGCTTCGTCCACCGAGAAAGAAGCCTTCTTGAGATTCGTTGTTTGACTTTCTTACTTTGAAGTATGTGTAAACACATACAAACCCAGTAAAAAGCAAAAACGATATTAGTACCGTAATTGACATGATTTATTCCTTTAAGTTTAAGGTTGGTTGAACGACTGCCCTATTAGGCAGTCGGTAAAAAAAGGGTTATAGTTTTTTTAGGTGCAACATCAGCGCAGATTCCGGATCTAAAATTGGTAAAGTCAGACCAATCTCTTTGAGGTTTTCACCGCTTAATGTGAGTGTTTTATCTAACCATTTAGGGCGTTGTTTCATTAACTGAAAACTAGTTGCCGGCGTTTCCACTAATGA
>NZ_JBLIEK010000156.1:0-6528 GCF_047632995.1 Psychromonas sp. | reverse complement strand
AGAGCTTTCAAAACTTTGAACTGATTGCTATCAATGATGGTTCGACGGATAACTCTCTTAATATTCTATTGGAATACCAAGACCGTTTTGCGGGTAAATTAAGTATTGTAGAACAAAAAAATCAAGGTTTATCAGCTGCGCGAAATACAGGGCTAGATAAAGCCACAGGAGAATTTGTTTACTTTCTTGATAGCGATGATTGGATTTTGCCTAATACATTAGAAAAATGCATTCAGGCCTTAGAAGAAAATAATGCCGACTTAGTGGTGTTTAATGCCAAAGCATTTTGTGATGATATGCCAGATGAAATGTTACTTAGACTTGATTATACCCGTAATTTACCTCATCAATCTTATACTATTGGTCATAATTTGTTTATAGATTCGAGAGGTATCGGCAAATATGTAGTGCAATCTTGCTGCTATATGTATCGTTTAAAGTCGCATTTTACTTTACGCTTTATAGGTGGAATTCTACATGAAGACCACTACTTTACGACAATGCTTTTTGTCAATTCATCAAAAATACAAGTTCTAAAGGACCGTTTTTTTCAACGTCGCATCCGTCCAAACTCAATAACAACGAGCACCCTGTCGATGAGACATGCTACTGGTTATTTTGAAACGGCTTTTGTGTTAAGTGAGCATTTATCAAAAAAATCAATTAATTCGAAAGAACTCTCAAAATATTATAATGATTTGTTTCAACGAGGACTCAGAATCGAAAGAGAAATATATCAGGGCTACATGAAGTTCTATCGAAAATGGGAGCTTTTGAACAAATCTAAGGCATTTATAAATTATAAAATTTTTACTCGGATCCTATTCCCTGTGCTATATGAAAATATAGTTAGTTTCTTGAAAAGTAACCGTCTCGTAAAAGACGTCTAGCCTAAGTTAACATGCCATAGCAGCAGTCGCTCGAGGTCCTGCTCGGGATGACTAAATTGCTCAAGCAGAACAGTGATGTAGTTATAAGGCGACAGGCCATTGGCTTTTGCCGTTTCAACAATCGAATACAACACCGCGCTAGCCTTTGCTCCATTTGCTGTTTGTGAGAACATACTGCTCATTAATAACGAACGGGATGACCTGTTGAGGCTGGGTTTTCTTTGTTTGACGAGTAAGGCGCTAACGCTAGGCGTAGAAAGTTGATATGTTTATTTTGTTATCGCGACAAAATTGAACAATGCTCAAACCAGCAGATTGTTGCCGCTCAAAAACATTTTTCCAGTGTTTTTTTTTGTTGAATATCAATAATTACCACATGTTAATTTACTGAGATAATTATGTTGAAGCGCGATTAATATTGATATGTGGGGGTAATTACACGCTTACTTTTTTAGTACGCTTTGTCATTTTACACCTCAATAGTTGGATATTATCCTTTATTGAAGTGACCGGCTAATTCAACCACAGCAATTAGTTGTGTCCAAAATTTAGGTTAATGTGTATTTGGGCGAATTTACACGGCTAAGTTGCATAAGTTGACAATACCTTGCGAAGCCTTAACTAAATTCTTTGGGGGTCATTCGTAAATACAGACTAAGAATAAACTCAATCAACACTGACCACCCCCCTTATGTATGAAGTAGTCAAGCAGTTATTTGTGCCGAACAACCACTTTTATCAATTGTTTACATAAATGCCATTGTCTAGCTAATGTGCCTCTTAAAACGGCAACAGCTAAAATTCTTCGTATACTTTTTTCTTTGCATAATCTTAGACTGTTTTTCCAGAATTCTAAAGTATAACTATTTGATCCCGGAATCTGGCCAATTACTTTTCGTGCATCCTTTTCCATATCAAACTTACCAAAGCTGACGACAGAATCGTTCAACCCCAATATATGTATATCCATTTTAGTGCGAAGGCATTTTTCACATTCACCGCAATTGTATTTGTTGCCCGTATTTAACCAGCAAACTCTTAGGTTTTTTAAATATTCTGGAGCATATTCACTTATATATTTAACCTTATTGAAACGATTAAACCGCGGACTATAATGCACGACCGATATGTGCGAGCTTGAATAAAGCCGGTCAACCAATGGGCCCGATGCATGTGGTTGAAGATCATCGTATAAACCATAGCTGCCTATTATTGAAAATCTAGCACCTTTTGACAGAAAGTTAGTTATTGCGCCCAACATTGGGCCAAAGCCCATATCAGTCCAACGAACATCGCGCTGAAAGTCCCTTGAATTGGTTTTTACTGGTAGGAAGGTAGATGCACTTTCATTGGGTATGGCATCTATTAGCATAGTTTTAGTAGTGTTCCATAACGCCTCATTTTCGAGTTTTATATCCATACCCCAAACAGCAACTAAATAGTCGATTTCTGACAATTTGTCTGCTCGACGTCCTGCGATATTAAAGATGGAGTCTACACCACCAGAATAAAAACTCATCGTTTTATGTTGCGTAGAAATATGCCTGAGCCCATGAGTTCCTTTTGAAAAGTCGATTTTTATACGCGCATAACCATACCAAACACAATAAATTTCAATTAATTCATTTAGGTTTTCGAGTAAAAAGGAATCAACTAAAGGTTCTGACCAGTTCGAATTGCAAGTGGCACTAACGCCAGCAAGAAGGCATCAAAGCTTTCGTTTATCATAAACGCAAATTCGTCTTGGGTACTAAAAAAACATCGCTCCCCTTTAAAGTTATGATGCTCATCGTCGACTAAGCATTCTAAAGTCGCTTGTTTCAAAGAAAGATTGAAAAGTCTTATCATATTGAATATCTCAAAACTAGTATAATTAGTGCAAATTGAATTGTGGTGGGTTACTTTCATCAATTGCTTTCACAAGATAATTACATGTATTGACTTGTATTGCTCTAGAAAAATGAATTCCACGAAGGCTATTACTTATTTTGATTACAAAAACCCTTTCAATAGATTCAATTATAGCGCTAATGCGGTATTGATATACAAAGCAACTTTATAAAAAATGTCTCATTTAATAGCATTCTAGTGAGTATTTTTAAAGTGACACAATCATACATAAGTATTCTAATCGCTGAAAATTACAGTTATGAAAGAAAGATTAAACACTAATTAAGCAATAAAATTAACGGCGAATAATAAAACCAAGTTGGCCGATTCAACTCGGAATGCTCTTACCCCTATAATCCTATGGCTTGTGCAAAGTGAATGACATAAATTGTAGTTGTTTGAAATGCTTAGGGAAGTTTCTTAAACTCCCGTTCTAGATCAGCTCCCATTTGAGGATATTTTACTTGTGCGATAAGTTCGTTAATACGTGACATGCTTTCTCCTTGTTGTTTGCAGAATTCAGCAACCGACATGCCGCTGATTTCATGTTGTTCAATGATGGTTTGCCACTCTTTGGAACTACGCCTTGCCATATTCGACTCCGGTGATGATCAAAGTCGGTATTTTGTTCTGCAAGATTAACTAATGGAATGTGCTAATTGCCGGTCGCTTAAATAGAAGCCTCTTGATTTTTAGCTAAAGAGTAACTGTCCCGTAAAAGACGTCTAGCCTAAGTTAACATTCCGTGGCAGCAGTCGCTCGAGGTCTTGCTCGGGTTGACTAAATTGCTCAAACAGATAGGTGATCTAGTTATAAGGCGTTAGGCTATTGGCTTTTACCGCCTCAACAATCGAATACAACACCTTGCTAGCCTTTGCTCCATTTGCTGTTTGTGAGAACATCCATATCCTTCTACCCATCACGAACGGCTTTATCCCTCGCTCAGCGCGATTATTATCGATGCTTAAGTGCCCATCAAGCGTATAACGTTGAAGCTTCTCCCATTGATTTAAACAATATTAGATGGCCGCGCTTAAGTCGTTTTGACTAATGACTTGCTCCTTAGATTTAATCAGCCATGTTTTAAACTCTGCAAGTAGAGGCAAGCTCTTTTCTTGCCTGATGCGATAACGCTCATCGGGTGTTTTGCCTTTGATTATCGTTTCCACACGATACAGCTTTTGAATATGGTTTAGCGCCCATTCAACTTTTCCACTTTTATGTTTGCCCATCGCTTTTTGCGCGTCGGTAAAATACCGTCTAGCGTGTGCCCAACAGCCAACTAAGGTCGCTTGTGTTTTATGATAACCGGCGTAACCATCCACGTGCATGTATCCATCATATCCACCAAGATAATCTATCGCGACTTGACCTGCTCAACTGGCGTTATAGTCATACAACACGATGTTTGGGATATCTGTACCGGCTAGCTTTCCTTCAGGCGAGTCTGCGCCTGAGGCATATTGACATGGTCAACATAATGCTAATACCTTCATAACATCGGCAAGCCATTTGGCTTCAACTGGCTGGTGTCTGAACTGACTTTTTATTTATTTCACTTCTACGTGCATAAAAGGTTTAAAGATGAATGTTGTACTTCGCAGAGTATTCAGTCATTTTTAAACCACTGGCTTGCTGACAGCAACCGTGTTTTTCAACTCATCTTTTGTTTGGCGTTGTCGTCGCATAATATCCTCGATTAATTATCAAAGATATTATTGTGGGATACTAGGTTGATATCTAAAAGTCGGCCTATGCGAGTCGCTTACATTGAAAATAAGTAAGTAACACTTTTAATGAATATTATTGCCATATTTTTTGGGACATAGTTTAAATTGAATGTCTGAATTGTTGTAGCCAGTACTAAATTAGTAGTTCACACAGTACTGACAGTAACATGCCAAAATACGCACTGTAAGGTTCACTATTTTAACTTAGGTCTTTATTTTCAGCTATCACTTCTACAAGATCGGTATCGTTAATCCACTGTTTAAAATAGTTTAAATTCTTTCCATAAGAGTTATCTAAAAGTTTGATGTTCTTACCTAATAAATAAGACAAGATAAAACCGTGCAGTCGATCCGTATAAACCGTATTGTGCAAATTAAAAAAGTTAATCGAGCGGAATATTAAGCTATCGGAATGAATTTTCCAGCTCCTTACTAATCGAGGTGTTAGAAAATTAAAATGTTCTAGTTTAGTAATATATTTACGATATGTATAATCCCATGGTTCTAGGATATTTTCCCAATCAAATGATCGTTTTGTAATCTGAAGTTCCGTTGATACCTTTTCAATATCGACACGCCTTAAATTAATAATTTTAGGCGTGTCGATATTGAGTGATTCTACTTCAGTAATGTCAATTAAAGGATGTAAGCTATGGGCCATATCTGGCATTAAAGAGGAGTTCTTTGAAAAAACCTTAGCGATTTCAAGGCTTTTTTGGTCTCTTAAATAAATATGTAAATCGGGGTGGTGAGAAAAAATATCACTGCTCTTTTTCATTTCACTATCATTAGAAAAGTGTATGGTTTGGGGTAGAATAATTATTCGTTTATTTGGAAACTTCTTAATTAAAGATTCTCGTAAATGTTGATGTCGAGGGTATAAATCTCCAAAACTACCGCCACCTAAAAACATGATTACTTCACATTTCTCTATAATGCCGAGATTCACAGTACGATCTAAAGCCCTGTACTGAACATTGATATTATGTTCTTTAATAAAGGCTTCTGTACCTGCATATATAAGATGATCTCCGACATTAAAGTGGGGAGGTATATCCAAAAATGCGACCTTTTTATTTTCACAAAGTAGTGCAATATTGCTATGCAGGCTTTTAAGATAATTTAATTTTTTATTCCAGCTTGTTTTGTAATTTAATTCCATCAAACTATCCGTTATATCTATGATTTAAAATAATATATAAATTTAAAAAGTTAGGTAATAACATATTTTACCTATTTCTTTTTAGGTACTTTTTTAACAGACTTTAATATAAACGCTAAGCTACTTTTAGTTTAATGGCTTTCAATATTGCCAATTAATTTATATTTAAATTCTGTATTAAGCCGATTGGCTACTTCGACCGCGCCTTCATGGGTAAAATGTCCATAATCAAACGTAATCGGCATCTCTTGCGTGGTTAATACTAAGCACCTTTCAGAACCTGCCGGGCAAATTAAATCAATTAATGATACATATGTTACTCCAGTAACTTTACTGATTTTTTAAATTCATTGTCCATTTTTTTTAGGACTGAGTAGCGTTTTGAATATCTTGAATGTCAGTTATCGCTAAAATTCTGGGTAAATCTTTTCGGTATTCTAAGGTACGGCCAATCACGAAAATCTCGCTTACATAGTTTTTAACATAGTCGACGGTTTTAAAAAGAGCTTTGTGTTCATGTTCTTTCCATCTACCAGCTATGATGATTCAGTCGAATTTCTTTTTGGTCATAAGTTGCTCAAAACCAAATTTCATTAAATCAGTACGTCGTTTTTGACCGCGGTAACTGATTAACGGGCGACAGCCAGACGCTGTGACTTGACTGCGAATTTGATTGCCGGCTTTTTATGACTGTAAAGCGCTATCCCAATGTGCTGCATGGCCATCAATAATCAATAATCAATAATCAATAATACATTGTATTTGTTTTTATCAAAGTCGATACATTTATCTTTATTAAAATACTTTATATTGTTAGTTGACGGGCCAAGTAAACAAATAGCATCGTCATTTGCCT
>NZ_JBLIEK010000155.1:0-6590 GCF_047632995.1 Psychromonas sp. | reverse complement strand
GAGCCCCTGTATCTATGCGGGTTTCAAGACCTTCAATCTGTAAGTCGGGTAGACAACATTTTTCTAAAGCCCCAACGAGTAGTTTATCTTTGTATTTCATATTTGATATTTCACTTTAAATCAGTGTGTCATTAATTTGATAATTCGTTTTGTACTTTATGTACCGTTAAGCATAACCCGTATTTTATTATCTTTGAAGTTTCCCAATATCAAAACGTTAGCTAAACAATTAACTATGCTAAATAGGTTAATGGGGTAATAATGCAGTGAAGAGTATCCATATAAATAAATGTTAGCAATAACAGGTGGTCAAAATTACTATTTATCTCGATACATAACCTATGCTTTATTAAGTAAAAATAAACAGACCATATTAAGTTTAAAACGAAAAAATTGAACTTTTTTATTCCTGAAATCGTGAATTAACATACCCTTGGGGTGAGAATAAATATGAAAATTGCCATATTATCTAGAAATAAAAATCTTTACTCGACACGCCGCCTAGTAGAAGCGGCTAAGCAGCGTGGTCACGAAGTTGATGTTATTGATACCCTTCACTGTTATATGGACATCACCAGCAATAATCCGACCGTACGCTATAAAGGTGAAGCGTTACCCAAATATGACGCTATTATCCCTCGTATAGGGGCATCTATTAGCTTTTATGGCACCTCAGTGGTACGCCAATTTGAGATGATGGGCACCTTTACTATTAATGAATCCGTCGCCATTAGCCGCAGCCGGGATAAATTACGCTCAATGCAGCTGCTGTCAAGAAAAGGTATTGGTTTACCCCGAACAGGATTTGCACATCACCCTGATAATATTAAAGATTTAATCAAGAATGTCGGTGGAGCACCTGTTGTTATTAAATTACTGGAGGGCACACAAGGAATTGGTGTTGTGCTAGGGGAAACGACCAAAGCTGCTGAAAGTATTATTGAAGCATTTATGGGACTCAAGGCCAATATACTCGTACAAGAATTTATTAAAGAAGCGGGCGGCGCGGATATTCGCTGCCTGGTTGTTGGGGATAAAGTTATTGCGGCCATGAAACGGCAAGGACAAGAGGGAGAGTTTAGATCCAATCTTCATCGCGGCGGGACTGCTGAAATAGTTAAACTGAGCAAAGAAGAGCGGGATACCGCAGTGAAAGCCGCCAAAGTCATGGGATTACATCTCTGCGGTGTTGACCTTTTGCGATCCAGCCGTGGGCCTGTCGTGATGGAGGTAAATTCATCACCCGGACTGGAAGGCATTGAAACGGCTACAGGCAAAGATGTTGCTGATATCATTTACCAGTTTATAGAAAAAAATGCGAAGCCAAATAACACGAAAACACGCGGTAAGGGCTAATAAATGAAGGTAATAGAGATTGCCGGTATTGAAGTAAAACCCGGTGAAAGCAAACAAATTAAACTTCCCGTTGCACGTTTATATACTGATAACGACATCTCTATGCCCATTCATATTAAACGGGGAAAGATAGATGGTCCCACCCTGTTTTTAAGTGCAGCCATTCACGGTGATGAACTTAACGGAATTGAGATCATTCGCCGTTTAATAAATTTAAAGCTGCTAAAAAATTTAAAAGGCACCCTGATAGCAGTGCCTATGGTCAATGTATATGGTGTGCTTAATCAAACACGCTATATGCCGGACCGCAGGGATTTAAACCGTTCCTTTCCTGGCTCTGATAAATCATCATTAGCGGGCCGTGTTGCAAATGTTTTTTTAACTCAGATAGTGAAGCACTGTGACTATGGTATTGATTTACATACGGGATCGCTTCATCGCAGTAATATACCGCAAATTAGAGCTAATCTGGATGATCCGGAAACACTGGCACTAGCAAAAGCCTTTGGCGTGCCGGTATTACTCAATGCGAATTTGCGCGATGGCTCGCTCAGGTATGCTGCTGCTGAAATGGGGATTAAAATATTGCTTTATGAAGCAGGCGAGGCATTACGCTTTGAAGAGCTTTCAATCCGGGCTGGAGTTAAGGGCGTAATCAACGTATTGCGCCAATTAGGTATGATACCTAAGACAAGTAAAAAAGTGGTGGCAGAGCCCTTTATTGCAAAAAATAGCGCATGGGTAAGAGCCTCCGCCAGTGGCATTGTAAAATACAAAAAGCAGTTGGGAGATCTGGTCAATGCCAAGGATTTACTGGCAGAGATAGGCGATCCGTTCGGCAAGATTTTTGACAAAGTAACCGCGCGTTATTCCGGTATTATAATAGGTAAACAAAAAATCCCACTGGTGCAGGAGGGGGATGCAATGTTTCATATTGCCTACTTTGAAGATCATGCCGAGGTCGCGGAGCATATTGAGATTATGCAGGATCTTTACAGCGTAAGCTCATCAACCAGCTAGTCTCAATAACTGTAATAGAAGGAGAATCATATCTCCTTCTATTAGTCACTCCTAGCTCTCCACTCATCCCTCTTCACCCATTACCCTTCACCCATCACCCCTCACCCATTACCCTTCACTCATCACCCCTCATCCCTCACCCCTCACCCTTCACCCATCACTCATCACTCCCCCACTGAATACTAGCGATAAATAAAGCGACTTTATCTGATCATGTAATGAAAATTTTTTGTTAGTAAAAACATTTTTTTTTACTTTCCTAAATGAAAAAAAAAGTTGAATATTCCCCCATATTTCACACATATATATTAAGGGGTTAACAATGAGTGAATTTGACTATCAAGATGATAATAATGACTTTGATGATGATGATCTTGACTTTATTGATTCCGATGATGACTTTGAAGAGCCAACCTTAGAAAAAATAAAACGCAGTAAAAATCAAACACGCCGTGAAATTGAAATCTGGCTCGAAGATAAACGCCTAAGAGCCGACACAGATAATTTATTGGACGATTATAATGACGACTATGATTTTAATGATCGCGACATTGATTATGATTTCAATTAACAAGTGAATACCGATCCGAACAAAGATAACTTGTAAATCAATTGGGGGATTTGTAAATCCCCCTTCCTTTCGCCCAAAGGTGACCAAAATCCTCGTAAATTTCAGATAAAACCAGCTAAGTTATTCAACTTAGAGGGGAAATACTTAGCCCTTTGCATTTCCATTGATACAATAGCCAAACTATTTGAAGATGCTGATTCCTGCAAATGAATTGGACATATATTCATAAAAATCTATTTTAAAATGCAATGAGGCACCTATTGTTTTCTGTTCCCGCTAAATTTTGGCTAAGTTTATATTTCATCTCTTTCCTGTTTATTTGGGGAGTATTCCTACCTTTTTGGGGGGTTTGGCTGGAAGCACAAGGAATTTCCAGTACCGAGATAGGCTCAATTTTTTCACTGGGTTTGCTATTGCGCTTTGTCAGTAATTTGGGTCTGTTGCCAAGAGTCTCAACTGGCAGTGGATCCTTACGGTTATTGCGCATTTTAGGGTTTTTGACCTTGATTGCATTTAGTTGCCTATTTTATTTACAGGGAAAAATGTGGCTCTCCATCATTACTTTGTGCGTAAATTTTTTAATGGCCCCCATGATGCCGTTAGGTGACATTATTGGAACTCGGTTAGTTAAACAGATTCATTTAGATTATGGACGAGTGCGGTTATGGGGGTCATTGAGTTTTATTGCAGGGTCAACCTGCGTCGGCTGGTTAATTGCTGATTATGGAGATCAAGCAATATTATGGGTTATTTTTTGTGCAACAGTGGTTATGTGGCTACTTAGTTTACTGCATTTATCTCCCCAACTAGATGATGGCCAACCTGTAGAGCAACAACCTAAACACTCCCTTTTTTCATTGTGCAAACGGCCTGATGTTCTTCTGTTTTTAATTATTACTGGTGCAATCCAAGGCAGTCATGGTGCATATTACGCGTTCAGTTCCATTTACTGGAGCCACGAAGGAATTTCTGAAGTCTCAATTGCATGGTTATGGGGAATTGGTGTCTTTGCAGAAGTACTGCTGATGCGCTTTAACAGTAAACTGTTTCGTCGCTGGTCAATTAAGCAGATGCTGTTATTAGGATTAGTCGCAGCCATACTCCGTTGGTTGGCGCTTGCGTTAACTACCGAACTCTATTTGATAGCCGTTGTGCAGACATTCCATGCATTCACCTTTGCGGTAACCCATTTAGCTGCGATCCGTTATATCGGTTTACAAAAAAATGCCGAGATGGTGCGTTATCAGTCTCTTTATTCCGGCGTTGCACTCGGCCTGATTATGGCCCTGTTTACTTACCTCTCAGGTATTCTTTTCGAGTCCCTGCAAGGCAATGTTTTTTTAATCATGTCGATAATGCTGTTACCTATTTTATGGTGCATAAAGATTTGGCAGGTTAAATAACCGCTCCACAACGATCGCCAGATACAAACAAAAAAGCCGAGCAACGGCTCGGCTTTGATTATAAGATCTAGCAAAAATGGGATTAAGCTTCTGCTTCAGTCCCTCGGAAGCGTTTAGTAATTCCATTTAGGAAGTTTCTTAATAGCTGGTCACCACACACTTTAAAGTTGCGGTGATCTTTCTTTCTAAACAGTGCTGACAGTTCAGATTTAGACACAGGGAATTCCGCAGAATCTAATGCATCCAACATATCTTCTTCTTTAAAATTAAGCGCAATACGTAATTTTCGCAGAATATCATTATTTAGCAGAACGGCTTTCGCTGGCAAAATGATAGGAGTTGACCCCTCTTTTTTACCGCGTTTTTCATTAATGAGACCGTCTAAAAATAGTGATAAAAGACTATCTCGACAGAATACAAAATTTTCTTCGCCCTCTTTTGCCATTATGCTGTGCAGGTATTTTTCGTCAATGGCATTATCGACAGACGCAAAAATTTCTAACATTTTTTTATCGTTAAGTTGTAACGCATAACGTATGCGTCGTAAAACATCATTTGTGATCATAATTTCTCAATAGTTAGTAGGTGAAGGTTGGCATACCCTATACAAAGCACAAAGTACTAAGTACCAAAAAAAGCCATTTCGATCTGATAGTTCGTCATTGCTAAACTATCTCACGCAGTTAAAAATCACAGTCAATAAAGAATTAGGCGTTACCTTTAACTTTTAATTGCTGCTCTGCTGCAAAATCCAGCATACGATTTAATGAAACCAGCGCACCTTGCGCAACTGTTTCCGGCACATGAATTTCATGACCTGTTGCATCTGTTAAAGCGTTATATATCGCTTTCAGGCTATTCATGGCCATCCAAGGACAATGAGCACAGCTACGACATGTTGCGCCGTCACCAGCCGTTGGTGCCGCTAAAAACTCTTTATCTGGACACACTTGCTGCATCTTATAAAAAATGCCCGTATCCGTGGCAACAATGAACTGTTTATTTGGCAGTTCTTGCGCCGCTTTAATTAATTGACTTGTTGAGCCCACTGCATCGGCTAATTTAACCACACTTTCAGGTGATTCTGGATGAACTAAAACAGCAGCATCCGGATAAACAGCTTTCATATCACGCAGCGCGCTGGCCTTAAACTCATCATGAACAATACAATCACCTTGCCACATCAACATATCAGCTTGCGTTTTTGATTGGATATAACCGCCTAAATGGCGATCCGGCCCCCAAATAATTTTCTTGCCTTCACTATCGAGATGTTCAACGATATCTAATGCGATGCTCGAGGTCACAACCCAATCAGCACGCGCTTTAACAGCCGCTGACGTGTTGGCATAAACCACAACAGTGCGTTCCGGATGTTGGTCGCAAAACTCAGAAAAGGATTCTATTGGGCAACCGACATCTAATGAGCAAGTCGCTTCAAGATCAGACATTAAAACAGTTTTATGCGGTGTAAGAATTTTAGCGGTTTCGCCCATAAAACGCACACCCGCTATAATCAATGTTTTTGCTGAGTGATCGCGACCAAAACGCGCCATCTCTAGGGAGTCAGCAACATAGCCTCCGGTTTCTTCCGCCAGGGCCTGAATTTCAGGAGCGGTATAGTAATGAGCAACCAGCACCGCGTCTTTATCGATTAACAGCTGCTTTATCTTAGTTTTATAATCGAGCTTTTCTTGCTCTGAAAGTACAGTCGGCTTGGCTGGGAAAGGATAGTCAGAACCAACAATGGGAGAGAAATTGCTCATCATAGTCTCTTAGATATTAAAAATGGGTGCAAATTATACCAATTAGATCACGCAATGTGTACCGAATTCAATAGTGATAAATTATATAAGGGGTGTCTGGCATTAAAGGGGAGGTAATAAAAGTGGTGGGCCGTGAAGGATTTGAACCTTCGACAAATGGATTAAAAGTCCACTGCTCTACCAACTGAGCTAACGGCCCGAATATTTTTCGGTCTTACTATTTACGTCGAAGGTTATACCTTTGACTCTTATCAACACAAGTGGATTAAAATTCAACTTCTAAACCAACTGAGCTAACGGCCCGAATATATTTTTCGGTCTTACTAAAAAACATTTACTTTTACAACAAGTAAAAGTGGTGGGCCGTGAAGGATTTGAACCTTCGACAAATGGATTAAAAGTCCACTGCTCTACCAACTGAGCTAACGGCCCGAATATTTTTCGGTCTTACTATTTACGTCGAAGGTTATACCT
>NZ_JBLIEK010000154.1:0-6630 GCF_047632995.1 Psychromonas sp. | reverse complement strand
AACAAATCAATCGCCTGTTAATCTGACCGGTTTTATTGAAGCGGATCTTGCGCCGATCGCATTCAACTACCAGGTAGGGGGGAGTGAGATCTTAAATAACGGTCATACGGTGCAAGTTAATTATAAAAAAGGCAGTTCAATCACTATTGATGGGCTGCAGTTTGATTTATTACAAGTGCATTTCCATGCGCCCAGCGAAAACCATATCAATGGTATATCCTACCCGTTAGAAGCTCATCTGGTACATGCAGACAAAGAGGGCAAGCTTACTGTTGTGGCTGTAATGTATGAAGTGGGAGCGGAAAATGCAACACTTGCAGGGGCTTGGTCACAACTGCCTAAACATGCGGGTGATCAATACAAATTAAATACGGAACTGGATATTAATGGCCTGCTGCCAAAAAATCGTGACTATTACCGTTTTAATGGTTCATTAACAACACCTCCCTGTTCTGAAGGGGTCCGTTGGTTAGTATTAAAAGAGAGTGTGGCGGTCTCTGCTGCGCAAGTTAAGGCATTTTCAAGCGCACTAACCGGACCCAATAACCGTCCAATTCAAGCAACAAACTCACGTGTTATTTTGAAATAATAGTCAGAGAAGCAGGGGAAGATTACTATTTCCCCCTGTTCATTTAATAGATTTGCTACTAGTTAAGGATTTAAACGGGTAATTTTCCAACCGTTTTGAGTTGATTGATACACAAATCGATCATGTAATCTGTCTGCTTTTCCCTGCCAAAATTCGATACGTTCAGGTATCACGCGGTAACCCCCCCAAAATTCGGGTAATGGTACCTCTTTACCTGCAAATTTCTTTTCAAAATATTTTACGCGCTCGACCAATGTCTCGCGATCCAGCAGCAGTTCACTTTGATGTGATGCCCATGCACCGATACGACTGCCGCGTCCGCGTGTTTGAAAATAGGCATTTGACTCCTCCTGCGTGATACGTTCAACGCGTCCTTCAATGCGTACTTGGCGTTGCAGCATGTTCCAGTGAAACAGGAGGGCTGCGTACGGGTTCGACTCTAGTTCAATGGCTTTATGGCTAGCGTAATTAGTAAAAAAAACAAAACCTTTTTGATCCACCTCTTTTAATAACACCATGCGTGAAGAGGGACGGCCTACCGCTGTACATGTGGCGATAGACATAGACTCAGGTAAAATAATGCCGCTCTTTTCTGCCTCGGCTAACCATTGTTTAAAAAACGAAATAGGGTCGTCAGTGGTGGTGAGTGCTTTATTTTCGATTAACAAACCCTGGCCAAGGGTAAAAGCGCAACGAAGCTTACTGATAAAGGACATGCTATCTTCTTATTTTAATTAGTATGTTGATATGCGCAGTGTATAATTTGCGACAAATTTTGTCGAACACTTCAGTCAACTCGGCCCGTTAAAAATTGAATTAATGGCGTACTGTCTGTCCTCTCTGCCGTGATTTTGCATAGAAATCAGGCCAACTTGAAGACAGAGTGCTTCGTTTCGAGCATCACTGAATAAATAGAGAATATAATAATGAGTAAAATTTACCATCATTCTGTACAAATTTATTACGAAGATACAGACCATTCCGGTGTTGTATATCATCCAAATTTTCTTAAATATTTTGAGCGCGCACGCGAACACGTAATTGACAGCGATAGACTTGATAAATTATGGCGTGAAAAAGGGGTCGGTTTTGCAGTATACAAAGCGAATATTGTCTTTCAGGATGGTGTTCAGTTTGCTGAGGTGTGCGACATTCGTACGAGCTATAAACTTGATGGTAAATATAAAACGGTGTGGCGACAGGAGTTTTGGCGGCCAGGCGCAAGTAAAGCCGCTGTAATTGGCGATATTGAAATGGTTTGTTTAGATAAAGAAAAACGGTTACAAGCGATTCCGGATGAAATTCTTACGACTTTGTGTGGTGACGAGTAAAAGCAGATTGGCTCTCAATATTATTAACGTAATTCACATTTAAATGATTTTATTATAATGGTAATTGAAGCACAATAATTAAGCCCAATTTATAATTGGGATCGCAAAGTTAACATAAATAACCACGAACACTTGCTAGATTTAAAAAGATGCGTAAATTTATATATTGACCTTATTGATATAAATAAAATTTTTTGGAGGTAATGTGTTAATAACCCAAGATGATAGACGTGCGTTTCACCGAATGGCGATTGAAACGGGTGTAAAAGTCACTAAAGGCGAGAGTGAATTACAGGGAATCTGTAAAGATTTAAGCAGTACAGGAATGTCTATTCAATTAACCGATAAAAGTTTAAAAGCGGGCGATCAAATAGAGGTGCTACTTGATACTGATCATCCTAGTTTCCCTCCTTTAAATGCACAAGCCGTTGTATTACGTCTGCTTGAGCAGGATGGTCACTATCTTGCCGCGATCGAATTTACTACGGTAAAATAACTTATTTAAGAATAATTTATGACTCATAAATAGTAAACATAGACTAAAGTTATAGTCGAAGTAGCGGCTTAAAAGGAGGATATTATGTTATTTCACAACAAAGCGGGGCAAGCGATGAACCTGGCCGATAATTTAACTATTAAAGAGTTATTGGAGATGGGGGTTGAACTTACTCTTTCTGAAAAAATAGATCCTAACCATGAATTATGGTTGGCAGATGATATTAAAGAACAAATTGCGCAGCAAGAGAAGCAAGCTAAAAAAGGTGCTAAGTAGTTTAAATCCCTCAGTTTTAACTGGGGGATTATGTTTATTTATCTCTCTAGTTTTGAACTGAATCCATTTTTAATTATTGCGACTGTTAAATTTTAATCTATTGAAACTGGTTTTTTAAAGTCTATCTTTTAAATACCTTATATTCTGATTTTAAAGGATTAATATGAAAATTTACGGGAGTTTTACCTCACCTTTTGTACGCCATTGCCGAATCGCATTATTAGAGACAAACTTAGCCTGTGAGTTTATTGAGACAGATGCAGCGCATAGTGCCAAATTATCACCCACTAAAAAAGTCCCTCTGTTAGTTGATGACGATCTTATTTTGACCGATTCAAGCTCAATTCTTAAATATATTAGAGAAAAAGCAGGCCTCCATTTCTTTGCGGAGATTAACGATTTTGAGCTGTTCAATATGACAAACACTGTGCTGGATGCGTGTGTGAATATTTTTTTATTAGAAAGCTTTGACGGGATAAAACTTAGCGATAGCAAATATCTACAACGTCAAAATGGCCGTGTTTTGTCGGGCCTAAAGGCATTAAATAGTGCCGTGTTAGCAACTCAATTACCGTTGACTGAGGGACAACTCCGTTTGGCGTGCTTCCTTGACTGGGGCCTTTATCGTAATCGAATAGATCTGTTTGAGTTGGATAATTTGTCTAAACTTCTGGTTCTGGCGAAAAAAGATAAATACTTTGCTGATACTGCCCCAGAGAGCTAAAACTGTCCGATGACAGCAATCGTAAAGGCCATTTTTCCTACGGTTTAAGCACCATTAAATACGCTTAGTAATTCGCTAGCGGAAAAAATGTCGAGCTTAAAATCGTGTTTTAATTGCCCGCTATTTATGCAGATTGCAACGCAATGTGTCTGATCCGGGTAAGTTAAGCAGCTATACCAATCTTGATTATTTTGCACAGGGCTTTTCGGTGAAAAAGAGAGTGAAATGTTATCGTTAAATTTTCTCGGCTCTGCCTGACCAATTTCAAAGCTAAAAGTGTCTAGACCTTGGCTAATGCCAAATCCTGTTGCTTTCACAAAGGCCTCTTTAAGTGTCCAGTATTCAAAAAATCCTGCGCGCTGTAATTCCGGGGCAAGTTTTTTGATATTTTGATATTCGCTCGCTGAGAAATAACGTTTGGAGATAGCTTCAACGCTAATTTTGCGTGACAAACTTTCCACATCACAACCGATATCATGATTCAAACATACAGAACAGATCACTAAATTATCGTTGTGGCTTAGATTAAAACGCAGTGCAAAAGGGGCGTTTTTGAGTTCGGGTTTACCATGTTCGCTAATAGTAAATAACCAATCTTGGGGGGCTGTCTGTGCATACTGAGATAAGACCAAGCGTACAAAAGCCCGCGTGATAAGGGCGGTATGTTGCGCTTTAGGGAAACGGTATCTGTTTATTCTTTCAATTTCAGCAGGGGGGAGTAAATTTTTTAGTGAGTTTAGTACGCTCGTCTCGTTTACTGCTTGAGGGTCAATGGTCCACAAATGAATATTGTTATTTTGAAGCGCTAAAATTGAAGCTGAATTTCTACTAAACACGTATTCACCAGTGTCATACAGCAAAAAGGGACAGTCAGACTATCCCTTTTTTTTGCAAAAAATAATTATTTTTCGGTATCTTGAAGTGAAAATGTATTTATTTTTTTGCTTATTTCACGACGCTCTTTTGAGAGCTCTGCGCCTTTGATGATATGGTCATCAACACGATCTTCGTAATCACAGCGCATATTTTTAATGATCTTTATAATATCTTCAGGTTTCATGTCTGGGGAAATATAATCAGTTAAATTCGTTAGTAGATCTACGCGTTTACTATTATCACGAATTTTTTTTTCGTTATCGATAATTTCGCGTTTTAATTTATTTTTACGGCGAGCATATTTCACCAATTCGAGCACATTACCCATAAATCACACCTTTTTTATTAGATATTAAAAAAAAATTATTTAAGCATTAATAGTTGAGTTGTTATTGTTATGAAATCAATAACACGCTTCTTTTTAAAGACAGAATCATTATACCTATTGTGGAGAATAAGGTGACACTTATTTTTAATTTTTAAAAGAGAAGTGATTGAATCGATTTAACTCTTCTTAATCGTATATATTATAGACATCTATTTTTCTGCAAATAGATTTTCACTTACTGTCGCACTTTTACTTTATTATTGTTATCCCGGCTTCGTCTAATTAAACGATTGTCAGTTTGATGCGTTGTAGATTTGGCCAATCGGTCGTAAAGCACAACATTAACGGTGGCGGCAAGATTCATACAACCAATGGTGGGGATGTACACAACGGCATCGGCTTGATCTATTAAGCTTTGATCTATCGTTCCATCTTCGGGCCCAAATATATAGAGGGCTTTCTCTGGATGGTCAAATGTCGGTAACGGTGAGGCGCCTTCTACAAGATCAACACAGATAACTTTTACCTCATTAGCTTTATCATCGAGCAGGTTTTTCACCGCTGTTAATGGCATAGTGGCACTTATTTTTTTGGTATCTGTATTGAGTTTTACGGCGCGATCATATCTTTCACCTGTATATAAAACCGAATCAACGCAGAAACAACCCGCTGCACGCATGACAGCGCCTACATTTGTCGGGCTTTTAGGGTTACTTAATCCAATAATTATTTTTGTATCAGGCATAACAGTTCTTATCAGTAAGTTGAAATTAGATAGAGTAGAGTGAGCGGTAGCGGTCGTCAAGAGGGTTTGTATAGATGTTGTTGATAGGATCTTAGCGTTTACGAGCCTCAAGTAGAGGCTCTGATATCATTTTAATTATTCAGCAGCTTGGTTTTTTTCAACTTCAACTGCTTGTTTAATTATCGGTTGTAATTCACCTTGTTGGAACATTTCTAAAATAATGTCACAGCCACCGATTAATTCACCACCTACCCATAGCTGTGGGAAGGTCGGCCAGTTGGCATATTTAGGCAGCTCAGCACGGATATCTGGATTTTGTAAAATATCGACATATGCAAAAGGGTGGCCACACTGCATTAATGCTTGTGATGCTTGAGATGAAAAACCACAGCTTGGAAGTTTTGGGGAGCCTTTCATGTAAAGTAAAACTGCATTGTCACTAATCTGTTTTTTAATTTTGTCTAACGTTTCCATCTATAATGCCCCATAATTAATTTTCTAGATTATACTCAAATTTGATCATTAACAAAACACTGTATAAATTGTGGTTAATAAGTCATTTTTAACAAGAAAATAATTTTACCATAAAAACAAAGTTGACATAGATCAATTTTTTACTCAAGATAAGTTTGTAAACGATATTAGTGAAGTAACAGGTTGATAAAACAACAAGTTGATAAAATAACACTAAGCAATTCCCATCATCCGGAGAAAAATGTCATGGCTTTTGAATTACCAGCTCTACCATTTGCAAAAGACGCGTTAGAACCTCATATTTCAGCAGAAACACTTGAGTTTCATTACGGTAAACATCATGCAACTTATGTGCAAAAATTAAATGGTCTTGTTGAAGGAACTGATTTAGCTAATAAATCATTAGAAGAGATCATTAAAACAAGTGCGGGACCATTATTTAATAATGCAGCACAAGTATGGAACCATACTTTTTACTGGAACTGTTTAGCGGCAAATGCTGGCGGTGAGCCAACAGGCGCTATTGCAGAAGCAATCACTGCAAGCTTTGGCTCATTTGCAGCTTTCCAAGCGGCTTGGAATGATAAAGCGGTTAATAACTTTGGTTCATCTTGGACATGGCTTGTTAAAAAAGCAGATGGTTCATTAGAAATCGTTAATACATCAAATGCAGCTACCCCGTTGACAGATCAAACAGTAACAGCCTTATTGACTGTCGATTTGTGGGAGCATGCCTATTATATCGATTACCGTAATGCACGACCTAATTACCTAAAGGGTTTTTGGGCACT
>NZ_JBLIEK010000153.1:0-6715 GCF_047632995.1 Psychromonas sp. | reverse complement strand
CATGCTGGTTAAATCCGTTGCTGAACTGACCGTTGAAAATGCCGAACTGTTGTCGGAAACTAAACGATTACTGAGCCTGATAGAAACCGAATTTGCGGCAATCTTTAAAGAAGCGATTGAACAGGGGGAAATAAGCGCCTCTAAAGATCCAAACCATCTGGCTCAATATCTGCAAATTCAGGTAATGGGGTTACGCACCTACGCGGGTGCTAACGATGATGCCCAGGCTATTGAAGCCCTTATTGATGATATTTTTGACAGCAGCATAGTTCGCGGATAATTTGCTTTAAGCCAGTGTGCTTATAAAGAAAAATCCGACAGATCTTTGCAAAAGTATGCAAAGATCTGCTGATTTTCTAGCCTTTTTGATTAAACGCATCGTCAATGTCAGATGCATTGTGGCGTTCACGAACCTGTTCCCAAGGTTCTCCCCAGGTGCGGTTTACGACTCTTCCGCGCTTTACTGCCGGGCGCTGCGCTATTTCGTTTGCCCAACGCTGAATATTTTTGTAGCTATTAACATCCAAAAATTCGGCGGCGTCATAGAGCTTACCTAATACTAAGTTTCCGTACCATGGCCAAATCGCGATATCTGCAATACTGTATTGATCACCTGCGATAAAACGTTTTCCGGCTAATTGTTTGTCTAGCAGATCAAGCTGACGTTTAACTTCCATGGTAAAACGGTCAATTGGATACTCTAATTTCTCCGGTGCATAAGCATAAAAATGTCCAAATCCACCGCCTAAATAGGGTGCAGCGCCTTGTAACCAAAATAACCAGTTAAATACGTTAGCGCGCTCTTCAAGTTTTTCTGGTAAAAAACGCTCAAATTTTTCAGCCAGATACAAAAGGATTGAACCAGACTCGAAGAGGGGAACGGGGTTGTCGGTGGAACGATCCAATAAGGCAGGAATTTTAGAATTTGGATTGATCGCGACAAAACCGGAAGAGAATTGTTGCCCTTCACCAATTTCAATGAGATGGGCATCATACTCAGCCTCACAAAGACCTAAAGCCAGAAGCTCTTCAAGCATAATAGTGACTTTCTGACCATTGGGTGTTCCCATTGAATAAAGCTGCAGAGGGTGAACGCCGACAGGAAGCGCTTGATCATGTGTTGCCCCTGATACTGGACGGTTTATCTTTGCCCAAGTACCACCGCTTTCACTGTTAGGGGTCCAAACCTTTGCTGGAGTGTATTCGCTTCCCATAGTATCTCCTCATAGAGTAGTTGTATTTGCTATTGTAAAAAATAAGCTGAACATTCGTTCAGATGCCTCTATGCTAACCGCATAAAATTCATTGATCAAGCCATGTTGAACATATGTTCAACAATTTAATCCCAAGGTCGGTGCCATTACAAAAGCGTGAGGTTAAGGTTATTAAAAAAACGCGGCAGGCCAAAAAGCTGCCTATTTGGCAATAAATAGGCATAAAAGAATATATAAAATTAGGGGCAGAGCCCGGCACAAGTATCAAAAGCCGGGTTCTGTGTTTTAATTCTGCTTGGGCAGCACGCCTGCAAGCTCTTTAAGGCTTTTAATAATCGCCGTTGGCTCAACATCCCAAGGATCAAAAATAGCATTCTGGGAACGCTGTACCCATGCAGACCGCATCCCTGCAGATAATGCGCCAATCACATCAAAGGGATTACTTGATATTAACCATGCTTGGTTGTGTGTGGCACCTGATTCTCTTAAAAAATGGCTGTAGACAGCTGGATTAGGTTTAAATGACTTCAGATTATCGCAACTGACTATCCCATCGAAAAACGGCCTTAGTCCTGCACCGGTAAGTAGCGCTTCAACGGCCTCTTTAGTGCCATTAGAAAAGGCATAAAGTTTAAAGCCGGCATCCTTTAATTGCGCCAACGCGTTTGCTGCATCATCAAAGGCTGGCAGGGTTTTATAACCGTCCATCAATTCCTGCTTCTGCTCTTTTGAAAGAGACACCCGATAGAAATTGCAGGTATAGTCCAAAGCATTACGGGTGCAAATCGCAAAGTTTTGGTAATTCTGCATGAGCCCCCTTCGAAAACTGTATTCCAGTTGTTTATCCCGCCAAGTCTGAGAAAAATCCTGTGCATCATTAGCTAACCATTTTTCTAAAATAGCCACTATTCCGTGTGTATTAATTAATGTTCCATAGACATCAAAAGCAAGTATCACTGACATTTTTATCTCCTAAAATCGATATTAGTGGTTTTGAATAATCCCTCTTGTTGAGGGTGTTGACGGCGCTTTACCTAAAGGGTGATCCTGTTTCCTCTAAATAAAGCGCAACCTTCATTGGATTAGGGGGAGTGTGAAAATAAAACGTGATCATTTGCATCTCCTGGTTGTGTTAGCCTTCATTTAACTACATTTTGAACGACTGTTCAAACTGTATCTGAACGAAGGCTCAATAAGGGCTTTTCTGTCAATGAAAAAAGTACGATCTGCGCCAGAAAGAGGGCAGCCTGAGCCAGAAAAAAGTCCCGCTGTTCAAGGCACACTTTCAAAAATAAAAAAAGATCAATTAATATTGCGGATTAGTATGAGCATATCTAAACTCATGGGGACGCATTAATTACCTTGCAGGCACCTGATTTATTGCTGATGATTATAAAAATTGCAATGCGCTACAATCAGCAATACCGGCAAACAAATTGATGGATTTTCATATTTTGGAATACAGCAGATGATTATTAGTGCGAGCAGGAGGACTGATATACCGGCCTTTTATACACCTTGGTTTATGAATCGAATTCGCGAAGGTTTTTTATTAACCAGAAACCCCTTTAACGCGAACCAAATAAGCAGAGTGTCTCTAGATCCAAAGGATGTTGATCTGATTGTCTTTTGGACTAGAAATCCAGCAATGTTAATGAAACATTTACCTGAACTTGCGCCCCTATCATTATTATTTTCAATATACTATTACCGGTTACCCCAAAACACTGGAGAAAACGGTTCCCCGACCTCAGCGTGCAATTAAGACCTTTATTGCGTTAAGTGATTTAATTGGCGCGGAAAAAGTAATCTGGAGATATGATCCTATTTTACTTTCAAACGAGGTTGATATTAACGAACATAAAAGAGTGTTTGAAAAAATAGCTTCTTTACTTAAGGGAAAAACCAAGCGCGTGGTGATCAGTTTCTCTGATTTTTATAAAAAAACAGAAAGAAATTTAAATTTAATTGAGGGTTTTATTTATTCAGATATCACCCATCAAATAAAACTGTTGCATGACCTTTCTATCTATATGGCCAAGGTGGCAGAAAAATACGGAATGGAGATACAAAGTTGTGCAGAGCATGTTGATCTAAGTCATTGCGGTATCGCACATGGTAAATGTATTGATGATGGTTTGATTAAAAAGCTTTTTGGTTTAAGCCTGAATGGCAGAAAAGATATGGGTCAGCGAGAAGACTGTGATTGTATAAAAAGTGTCGATATTGGAATGTACAATACATGTCTGCATGGCTGTTCGTATTGCTATGCAACTTTTAATGAAAAAATAGTGTTAAATAATAAAAAAAGCACTGCACCGATAGCCCGTTTCTTATCGGAGGAGTAGAAGATATCGATAGCAATTTATTTTTTCCTGCTGAAGTACAAGGTAAATTATTCTAAAAATGCCTTGAGCTGGAGCGCCACTAAAACCCCGCCTGTTTATAGCAAATTCAGTGGTGCTGAGCCTTTTATCCTTGTCCTTTTTATGTTCGTAATAAGCGTTAGCCCAAAATGGATAGCGATTGGACAAGTCAGCTTATTCGACAAGGAGGCCGTTATATCCACTGCCGGGCTGTTACTTATTAAACCTTTGGCAAAGATTCGCCTATACTTAAACTGTTTTTGATGGCATAGCAGATCACGCTAAAGAGAGAAGCGATCTAAACTTTGATTGTAGCTATTGTTGAACGTTTGAAATATGACTGGGAGAGTTTATGAAACGTATATTGCTGTTTATTGCGACCAACTTTGCAATACTTATTGTGCTCGGCATTATTCTTAATGTGGTATTGCCGTTACTAGGCATTCATCTGCAAGATACTGCAGGGCTGTTATTTATTTCTGCTGTATTTGGTCTGGGGGGCTCTTTTATTTCTCTTGCGATATCCAAGTGGATTGCAAAACGAAGTGTCGGGGCGCATGTGATAGAGCAGCCACATAATGCGCAGGAGCATTGGTTATTAAATACCGTTAAAAGACAGGCTGCAAAAGCAGGGGTCGGAATGCCGGAAGTCGCCATCTATGACTCTCCTGAAATTAACGCCTTTGCGACCGGTATGAATAAAAATAATGCCTTGGTGGCGGTGAGCAGCGGTTTATTAGACAATATGACTGCAGATGAAGCAGAAGCTGTACTCGGACACGAAATGAGTCATATCGCTAACGGTGATATGGTCACTATGACCTTGCTTCAGGGGGTCATGAATACTTTTGTGTTTTTCTTTGCGCGGATAGTCGCAAGGGCGGTAAGCAGGGGCAGTGATAACCAGTTTTTTTACTTTATGACGGTCATGGCGTTTCAAATAATATTCGGTATATTGGCCAGCATCATAGTGATGTGGTTTTCCCGTTACCGTGAATTCCATGCCGATGCAGGCGGCGCGCATTTAGCGGGTAGAGAAAAAATGATCAATGCGTTAAAGCGGTTACAAGGTGATAAAGTCGAAAGTCAGCTTAATGGTCAGTTAGTTGCCTTCGGTATCAGTGGTAAACAAGCGTTCTCTGAGCTGCTGATGAGTCACCCCCCACTTGAAAAAAGGATCAAGGCTTTACAAAGGCAAGCGTAATGCTAACGCTAACACCATGTGCCAGAGATAACTCAGAAGCAGGTGATCCTATTGATAACTCATTAGCAACTCACTCGTTGTATAACCTGTTAAAATAATTCAGGTCCTGAAAGCCGCTGCGCGTGGCAACCACATTTAAGCGCAATGGCTACTTTCCTAATATAAATCCATCCCGTTTATCACCTTAGCATATCAATCTAGAAGCCAGAGTGGGGAAGATTTAATTGAACGCTTACGTGGGATAGGTATTGCGACGGCTAAATGATGGCGGGCTGGTTTGAAATCATTATTATTGAACGCAGTGCAGGGCAATAACTTATTCAGATTAATTTAATGTGGTGAGTTTATTTTTATGGTTGACTCCATATGCATTCCGCTTATAATGCGAATGATTATCATTTGCACGGGATGTTTCCATGAATAAATCAATTTTACCTGCGGCTCTTTTGGGCCTTGCAATTTGCTCTCCCCTAATGGCAGAAACGCAAACTTTTGAATTATCTATCAAAAATCATAATTTTGAACCAAGTACATTGACTATTCCATTGGATGAAAGAGTTAAATTAGTGATCAAGAATGAAGATGCTACGCCAGAGGAATTTGAAAGCCACAAACTTAATAGAGAAAAAATTATCCCCGGTAACTCGGAAGGGGTGGTATTTGTCGGACCTCTGTATGCGGGTGAGTACCCCTTTGTTGGCGAATTTCATGAAGAAAGCGCGCACGGTAAACTTATCGTTAAATAATTAAGGGGTATCAATATGTTAAGTTCAGCCATTATTGTTTTTCGTGAAGTGTTGGAAGCCGCGCTGGTGATAACGATTGTGCTCGCTGCGACTCAAGGTGTATTGCAGCGCAATCGCTGGGTGTTGGGCGGTGTTGCCGGAGGCCTTTTGGGAGCTTTAATAGTTGCCGCCGTTGCAGATCAAATATCTTCAACTTTTGATGGCGTTGGTCAAGAATTATTGAGTGCGGCTATCTTATTTAGCGCAGTTTTAATGTTGGCTTGGCATAATATATGGATGTCTAAACATGCCGGAGAATTGGTCGGTCACTTAAAAAATGTGGGTAAAAACGTTTCCAGTGGGCAGTTACCTATGTATTTTCTGGCTACTGCTATTGGTCTGGCAGTATTGCGTGAGGGTTCCGAGGTGGTATTATTCGTCTATGGACTGGCTGCCAGTGGCAGCGATAGCATCTCATTACTTGCTGGCAGCGTCTTGGGGTTGATACTCGGATCTGTTTTTGGCGCACTCTTATATTTCGGTTTGCTGCGCATACCGGCACAGCGTTTATTCACTGTAACAGGCTGGATGATACTGTTTTTAGCCAGTGGTATGTCCGCTAGCGCCGCTGGGTTTTTGTCTCAGGCAGGCTGGTTACCAGCACAACACCCGATCTGGAATACTGCGTCACTGCTCTCCGAACACTCAGTGGCGGGGCAAGTATTGCATGTACTTATAGGCTACCAAGATCGGCCTACAGCGATCCAACTGAGTTTTTACGTAACTACCTTTATTGTTATTACACTTGCTATGTATTTATCTAAACAGCGCTCTGCTCTACGCTGTCGTTGAATTGCACACTGTGATTTATAAGACCAACTCTATTCATTTCCTCTTTATTTGCATAGGTTAAAATTAATCCTCTCTGCATTTATAAAAAATACTGGAATACAGGAGGTGGTACCTACTGCCCTGTGGGGAGCAACCTGTTTGATGTGAAATAAATTTTCAGATCAAGGGTTGTGTTAACATTTTTGTAACTTAGCCTACTCTCGATGGTGGGTTTTATATTATTTGGTCTACTGATGCGGTATACTTTCGGGAAAAATCTCATATCAAACTTATATCAAACGATCCCCATAAGGCGAATTCTTTCGCTGCAACAAGAGGTTACTATTGTGCTAGAAGCTTATCGTAAACATATCG
>NZ_JBLIEK010000152.1:0-6757 GCF_047632995.1 Psychromonas sp. | reverse complement strand
TAGCCAGGGTGTTGTATCTGCTTAATAGCGTTCAAATAATCTCCCGAGCAAAACGCGGGAATTAAAAAAAGGGCCTAGCGCCCTTTTTTTGTGCCTGTTACATAAATAAAGCGTTATGCCAGTTCAGCCTTATTTATAACTACATTTTCTTGCACTCAATAAATTGATCACATTTTTATCCGGTGACAACTTTAATACCTTGTTCAGATAGATCCTGGATACAACTGCTCGGGAAGTTTGAATCCGTAATAACCGCATCAAAACAATTCATATCAACGGCATGAAAAGTTGCAATCTTTCCATATTTAGAAGAATCACTGACCAGGTAATTTGTTTTTGCAAACCTGACAATCGCTTGTTTCACTTGTATTTTGTCTTCACTAGGCGTTGATATACCACGTTGACTCCAGGAGGACGTTGAAACAAAAGCCAAATCTATATTCAATTCATTAAGTAATCGCGCGGCTTTACTGCCAACACAGGATTGATTTTCCCGATCCACTTTTCCACCGGTATGGTACAAACTGCATTTTGAATTTTTCATTAAGAAAGCAGCAATCACAAAATCATTGGTGACCACCATAATGTCATCTCGATGGCTAAGTTTATGGGCGATTTCTAAGGTAGTTGTTCCGGCGTCTAAATAGACAGTCGTATTAGGCTTTACCAGTTCAGATGCAAGCAGGCCAATAGATACTTTTGCACTCTGATTTTGTGTGGTCTTAGCCTCGTGTGACAATTCTGAATGCATGGTTTCAGTTAATTGAACGCCACCAGATACCGATATGACCCGGCTATCTGCTTCAAGTTTTCCTATATCGCGTCTTATGGTCATATGCGACACCCTCAACTGCTGGGTTAGCTGGTTGATGCTAACAACTTCTTGATTACTCAATAAAGCTAAGATAGCTCTATGCCTCTCTGCTGGTATCATAATGACTTATCTTCTCTATTTGACCCTTTTGTTTATATTAACATATTTTAACATTCACAATGATTAGTTGTGAAGTTGTTATAAAACACGAGTTTAACAAAATTTAACAAAAAACAGTTAAATACTCCATATCTTGCTCTTTAATTACCCTACCTCACTTTAGATAACTTTATTTTGTTAAGAAATGTGACGAAAATCGTAGAAACCCTTCATTAACTCCCGCTATAATAACAAATATAAACAAAACTTAACAAAAGAAAACACAAAAGAAAAAGGATTTAAGATGAAAATTGAAAAAAGTCAATCAGTTGCGGTCATTGGGCTGGGCTCAATGGGAATGGGTGCAGCTAAATCCTGCATCAACGCAGGTTTAGATGTTTACGGTATTGATCTTAACGATATTGCGTTAACACAATTAAAAGAAGCGGGTGCCAAAGGTATATCACATGATTGTAGCGATTTTTCCGACGTTTTAGATGCAGTACTGCTACTTGTTGTGAATGCGCAACAGGCTAAAACCATACTATTTACCAACAAACTCGCTGAAAAACTTAAACCCGGTACCGCGGTGATGGTCTCTGCCACCATTTCAGCTGAAGATGCAAAGTTTATCGAAGCTGAATTAAATATGCGGGATCTTTTGATGTTAGATGCGCCAGTTTCCGGTGGTGCGCTAAAAGCTAATTTAGGTGAAATGACCATTATGGCTGCCGGCTCCGATGCGGCATTTGAAAAATTACAACCAGTTTTAGACGCAACAGCTAGCAAGGTTTATAAAATAGGCAGTGAAATTGGATTAGGTGCCACGGTTAAAATAATTCATCAACTGCTTGCAGGTGTTCATATTGCCGTCGCCGCAGAGGCCATGGCACTGGCTGCCCGCGCTGATATCCCGCTGGATGTAATGTACGAGGTTGTAACTAATGCGGCCGGTAACTCCTGGATGTTTGAGAATCGTATGAAACATGTTGTTGAAGGTGATTATAGCCCTGCATCTATGGTGGATATTTTTGTAAAAGATCTTGGCTTAGTGGCTGATACCGCTAAAGGTTTAAAGTTTCCATTACCTTTAGCCAGCACCGCTTTAAATATGTTTACCAGTGCGAGTAATGCCGGTTTCGGACAAGAGGACGACAGCGCTGTTATTAAAATATTCTCGGGTATCACACTGCCTAATAAAGGAGAGTAATTATGCTATTAGGTGTTATTGCGGACGATTTTACGGGTGCAACGGATATTGCCGGTTTTTTAGTCGAAAACGGCATGCGTACTATTCAGCTTAACGGCGTACCTACTACAGATATTGAAATAGAAGCTGATGCTGTTGTGATAAGTCTGAAATCCAGATCTTGCCCTGTTGATGAAGCGATAAGCTCATCGTTAGCGGCATTAGCATGGTTAAAACAACGCGGCTGCCAGCAATATTATTTCAAATACTGCTCTACTTTTGACAGCACAGAAAAAGGCAATATTGGTCCGGTAACCGATGCACTGCTTGATGCCTTAGATGAAAAATTTACCATTATCTGCCCCGCTCTTCCAATAAACGGACGTACCGTTTTTAATGGCCACCTGTTTGTTCTCGGCGAACTATTAAGTGATTCAGGTATGAAAAACCACCCGGTCACGCCGATGAAAGACTCTTCTTTAGTGCGTTTAATGGATAAGCAGTCAGCAGGTAAAACCGGCCTGGTTCATTACCAAAGCATTGAACAGGGTCCGGAGAAAGTGATCGAAAGTTTCTCTGCGTTAGAGAAAAACGGTAAACGTTATGCTGTGGTTGATGCCTTTAATGCTTCACATTTAGATATTTTAGGCAAAGCCGTCAGTCATTTAAAATTAATCACAGGGGGATCGGGGCTAGCCGCCGGGATCGCAAAAAACTGGAGTGAGCATTTATCGGATCAATCTTCGGCAAAAAAAGCGGGTCACCCTGCGGCTGAGAAAACCATCATATTATCCGGCTCATGCTCTGTCATGACCAATCAACAAGTTGCGAATTACATCACCCAAGCACCGCATTGTGCATTGGATATTAAAGCCTGCCTGGAAAATGACAATTATCTTGAGCAGGTATTTAACTGGGTTATTGCTCATTTAGATGCTCCTTTGGCCCCCATTATCTACGCAACCGCATCAACCGATACTCTAAAAGAGATCCAGTCTTTGTATGGTGCAGAAGCTTCGAGCCAATGCGTCGAACAGTTCTTTAGTCAGCTTGCGTTTCAACTAAAAGAATATGGCGTTAAAAATTTTATTATTGCCGGTGGGGAAACATCCGGAGTGGTAACACAAAGTTTAGCCGTTGATGCCTTTCATATTGGCCCGCAAATAGCACCAGGTGTTCCCTGGGTAAAATCCGTGACGGGTAATCTTTCATTAGCTTTAAAATCGGGCAACTTTGGTGACCAGCATTTCTTTACTACCGCACAGGAATTTTATAATGACTGAACAAGTTAACAGACAAGTCGTGAGTGATATTTCATCACCTGATATTTTAATGACAGAGCAGCAGCTTAGAGTGCAAATGACAACGCTTGCCCGGTCGATGTTTGAACGTGGTTATGCAACGGGCGGCGCAGGCAATTTATCACTGAAACTGCCTGACGGGACTTTCTTAGCAACACCAACGGGGTCATCCTTTGGTCGCCTTGATCCACAACGTCTGTCGGTTGTTGATCTTGATGGCAAGCATTTATCCGGAGATCGTCCTTCCAAAGAAGTGGCATTTCATTTGGCGATTTATCAAAATAAACCCGACTGTAATGCCATTGTGCATCTGCATTCCACCTATCTAACGGCGTTGTCATGCTTAGAAGGTCTGGATCCGGACAATGCCATCTCTGCATTTACGCCTTATTACGTGATGAGAATTGGCAAATTACCCGTAGTGCCCTATTTGCGTCCCGGTGATCCGCGTATCGCTGAAGAGTTAGGCAAACTAGCAAAAAATTCTCGGGCATTTTTACTGGCCAATCATGGTCCGGTTATTACGGGCACTGACTTTACTGACGCCGTTGATAATGCCGAAGAGTTAGAAGAAACCGCAAAGTTAGCGCTAATGCTTAAAGGTAGAGCAATTCGTTACTTAACGGAACCGGAAATAGAAGATCTCAAAGGGAGAGGAAAATAATGGCCAAGTTTGCAGCAAATTTAACCCTATTATTTACCGAAGTAACATTTATCGAACGTTTTGCCGAGGCGCGCAAAGCGGGTTTTAAAGCGGTGGAATTTCTCTTCCCCTATGCTTTTGATGCGCAGGAATTAGCACTGCAACTCGAACACAATAGTTTAGAGCAAGCACTGTTTAACCTGCCTCCCGGTGACTGGGATGCAGGTGAGCGAGGATTTGCAGCTATTCCCGGTCGGGAGCAGGAATTCAAAGAGAGTGTTGCTACCGGGTTACATTATGCTTTAGCACTTAACTGCAAAAAAGTGCATGCCATGTCGGGCATAGTGGACCCGCGATTTACTTATCAGGAACATCTTGCCACCTTTATTGACAATATTCGTTATGCGGCGGATGTCTTTGCTAAACATGATATTAGCTTGTTGATTGAGCCCCTTAATAACCGCGATGTGCCGAGATATTTTGTCGCCCACCAGCGAGATGCTGTCGAGTTAATAAAACAAGTTAAGCGTGCCAATGTAAAATTACAATTAGATCTCTACCACGCGCAAATTATGGACGGGGATTTAAGCATATTGATTCGCGAGCTTGCTGATTATACAGGGCATATACAGATAGCTTCAGTGCCGCAGCGCCATGAGCCAAATGAAGGGGAGCTCAATTATCCGTATCTCTTTAATGTATTGGATGAATCAGGTTATAGCGGCTGGATAGGCTGTGAATATAACCCGCGTCACTCAACCATTGAAGGATTAGGCTGGGTCAAACCCTACCTGTAAAAACATTCAATATTGACCAAAAACAAATCGCTTAACGAAACCTTACAAACTAAAAAAGGATAAAATGATGGACGGAGCAATAATTGGAATCATTGTCGGCATTATAGCAATGATGTTAATGATAATAAAAACGCGTATTCCAGTCGCACTGGCCATGGTAATTGCCAGTTTAATTATGGGATTATCCGCAGGAATGGCACCCACTGAGCTAATCAACGCGATTAAAGCCGGATTCGGTGGTGTACTTGGTGGAATAGGTTTAATTATCGCTTTTGGCGTTATTATGGGGGCTTGTTTTGAGCGTTCCGGTGCCGCTGTACGAATGGCAAAAACCTTCGTAAAAATTTGTGGTAAAGGCCGCGAAGATTTAGCATTAGGTTTTACCGGTGTGGTTGTTGCGATACCGGTTTTTTGTGATTCAGCCTACATCATACTGCATTCACTGGTGCGCGCTATTTCCCGCAACACGGGTAAATCGTCGGTGAGTTTAGGGGTTACTTTAGCGCTTGGTTTATTAATAACACATGCCATGGTTCCACCAACACCGGGTCCAGTTGCTGTTGCCGGTATTCTTGGAGTTGATTTAGGCGTGTACATGCTGTGGGGATTAGTGGTTTCAATTCCTATGATGTTATTATCAATGATCTATATTCGTAAAGTTGGCAAAGAGTATTACCGTGTGCCCGATGGTGACCGCTGGATCACCAATCAAGCTGATTGGGCAAACCTGGAAACGGTTAACGCAACAGATGAACGCGAGTTACCAAGTAATTTCTTATCATTTGGTCCAATCCTTATCCCAATTATTTTAATCCTTTTGGGCACGGTTGTTGGCAAGGGAGATACGATCTTTCATAGCCTTCTTGAGTTATTTGGTAATCCGGTCGTTGCAGTTGGTTTAGGTGTTTTAATGGCGCTATATGGCCTGACCAGACAAATTGACCGTAAAGACATGATTGGCTCTATGGACGATGCCCTTTCTACTACTGGTTTAATCCTTGTGGTCACAGGTTGTGGCGGCGCAATGGGAGCAGTATTAACAGCATCGGGTACCGGTCCTATCGTTGCGGAAATGATCGCCAGCAGTGGTATTCCACCTTTACTTGTGCCTTTAGCAATTGCCTCTATGCTGCGTTTGGTCCAAGGTTCAGCAACCGCATCTATGATGGTAGCGGCGACAATGACCTTACCCTTAGTTGAAACCCTGGGATTAGATCCGGTTTTCGTCGCACTTACCTGTGCTGTCGGTCCCGTTGGTTTCTCTCATGTAAATGACTCCTACTTCCATATTATCAGCAGGACCTTAGGCATTACTGAGCTCTCTGATCAATTGAAAATTTGGAGCATGACATCGACCATCGCCTGGGCTATCGGTGCCAGTCTCATTCTGACGCTCAATTTATTCTTTGGTGCAGGTGGGACTATAATAGATCCCATCATACCTATTATAGTGCTAACTATGATTGCCCTATGGCTGAAAATAAGCACTCCAAAGAGCAAAGAAAATGAGAGTGTCATTGAAGCCTCGTAAATTGTAATAATGAACCAACCCTTCTTTTATGAAAGGGTTGGTTCAGCTTCTGCGCATGATTAAGTCAGGTTTTTAATAAATACAGATACCGCAAATCATTGTCCCATAAATGAATATAGCAACGTTTTTTGTCCTTACTTAATACACACTTTCCAAATAATATAAAACCAGCACCTTGCAGATCAACCGCCTGTTTAATATCAAAACGCCTTAACAAATCATCCAGGTACTTTGTAATGGGTAAAGTCACGACTCAAATCTCCCCAGGAACGCCCCCCATCTAATGCACCATCGCGGTGCTACAAGACCTTGGTTTGTACATTTTCTGCTGTGATTACGCGCCTGTTGTTATTTTCTGGGAAAATCCTGTCTGATTTCTCCTT
>NZ_JBLIEK010000151.1:0-6784 GCF_047632995.1 Psychromonas sp. | reverse complement strand
CTTATATTCTTGTTAAGAAGCTGACCAAAACGGATGATAGCTCGGTTATTATTTTTTATTTTCCTATTATAGCGCTTCCTATTTCAATTTTTTTATTAGGCAGCGATTTTGTTCTACCCAGTTTAGCGGCACTCAGTGTATTGATCTTGGTGGGTATATTTACGCAAGTAGGTCAAATAGGTTTAACAAAAGCCCTGCATAGCGCAGATGCAAATAAAGCAACCGCTTATGCTTACGTACAGGTTATATTTTCAGCTTTCATTGGCTGGGCTTATTTTAGTGAACTACCCGCTATCACTACTATAATGGGGGGGACTTTTATCATGGCTGGCGCGTTAATTAACGTATTATGGAAACGATAAAGTGATTTGATCTTTAGATTGGTTTTGCTAGATTTTCTTTATCTAGCTTCTAATCCATATGCTGTTATAAACAATTAAATAATAATCTAAAAACCACGCTCTTACTCTATTGTTGTACAACCCCTCTAAGACCCAATAACCCTGCAGATACTGCTGCTATTTCAAGTAAACGAGCAGAAAAAGGGATCCGCGCTAACGTGATAACAGCTTACTATTACGATCATCTATTGCTCCAATGGATATAATTATCTGAGCAAGCCTCTTGTTAAACTACACAATAAAAAACAGTTACCTGTCCCAACTTTTCTCGCTGTAAAAATGCTGTGATCAAGCTATAGCTTTCGAATCAGATATATTGCTCATGCAGTAGGAGCCGCATAAAATAATCAGAAATAAAGCCCTAAATACAATTAAACCCGCCGAAGTATAATTTGCAGCTATGTGCCCAGAAATTCAACATTTAAAATTAAGAGGTCAAAATGGGATCCGCACTCAAAACATCAGACCATTTTATTGGTCATAATATTAAACAGCGCAGCGTAAAATTAACAGCAAGTATCGTAACTCTATTTATGCTCAGTTTTAGTACGCCAACTTTAGCGGGTTGGGAAGTGCAATGGATTGACCCATTTGAAGGCACAGGTGTTAATTGGGATAACTGGACCGCACAGACACAAGCCAATTATAACAATGAAGTGCAGTGTTATACCGATGATGACAGCTCAGTAAATAAAAATTTTGATGTCTCTGATGGCACCTTAAAAATTATTGCCCGAAAACACAATAATCACTGCCCCGGCCTCGGGGGAAAATCAAAATCATGGACATCGGGACGTTTAAATAGCAAAGATAAAAGTGAGTTTCTTTATGGACGTATCGAATCAAGGATCAAGTTTCACAATTTAGAAGGCGGCAGTTGGCCCGCATTCTGGATGCTTGAAAATCGTATTGCTGAACAACCCATTAAAGGTGATGGAGATAAGATTGGCTGGCCCAATGCCGGTGCCGGTGAAATAGATGTCTGGGAATGGTTTTCTAATAAACCCGATACTTACATAACTAATTTTTTTAATAGAACTTCAAAAAATTCTCAACGTAAAACCGCTTGTGGAAGTTTAGTGCTACATAATTATGCCGCTGGTGCAGCCGATGTACAAAATTGGCATACTTACGCAATTCAGTGGAGCGAAGATAACATCTCTTTTTATATGGATGACACCTTGGTCGCCTCACAAAATATGGGTAACTGTAAACAATATAAAGAGCCGATGTTTGTGCTGCTCAATGTTGCCATGGGTGGGAATTTAGGTGGCAGGATTGATCGAAGGCTTAAAAAAGCAACCATGGAGGTGGATTATGTCGCTCACTGTATACCTACCGATACGAATGACTCAATCTACTGTAATGAGAATACTCCCAATGCAACTGATGATGGTCAAAACGAAATCTAAAAACGTTCGCCAATAGTGATTATAATCGTGAGTCTGGAGGTATCCTCCAGACAAGAGTAGATTTAGATAGTTCCATAGCAGGTATTTTCGACCACTTTTAGCAGGCGAGAAGGTTATTTTTTTAGTATAGAATTGCAAAATAATTGCCTGCCCAGCCATTCCTACCCGCAAGTGTATTACCTCAATCGATAAGCCTCTACAATCTAACTTGCCTTAGACCCCCATTAAACAAAGTATTTTAAGCTAATACTTTTATTTTTCATGGTTTTATCATATTGCTACTTGCCATCTGGATCTACTCCATGAATACTAAAAACCGGTTTTGATGAATTGATGCCAATAATTTTAAAAAGATGGACCTGCGTTTTTATTGGAAAGCTAACATTTTCAATATTACCCACAGATGCGGTTAGCAAGGGGGAGTTCTATCATGCAAATAGATGTGGAGAGATAATATGAAAACAATTGGTCTTTTAGGTGGTATGAGCTGGGAAAGTACGCTTGGCTATTATCGTGCAATTAATGAAGGAATTAAAAGCTCACTTGGTGGGCTGCACTCGGCTAAAATCGCTATCTATAGTGTCGATTTTGATCCCATTGAAAAGTTACAACATAATGATGACTGGGAAGGTACCGCAAAAATACTGATTGAAGCGGCTATCAATGTGCAGTCTGCAGGCGCTGATTTTTTACTTATCTGTACCAACACTATGCATAAAGTAGCGCCACAGATAGAAGCGGCTATTAATATTCCCCTGCTCCACATAGCGGATGCAACCGCTGATGTTCTTGTGAAACAAGGGATTAAAACGGTGGGGCTATTGGGAACCGCTTTTACAATGGAGCAAGATTTCTATAAGGGCAGGTTAAGTGAAAATTATGGTTTAACCGTTTTAGTTCCTAATGAAGCAGACAGAGCAATTGTTCATAATGTTATTTATAAAGAACTTTGTTTAGGCAAAGCACTGCCGGCATCTAAAGCCGAATATTTGCGCATTATTGAATCTTTAGCTAAGCAGGGCGCGGAGGCTGTCATTCTTGGTTGTACTGAAATTGGCATGCTGCTTGAGCAAGCGGATACCAAAGTAACACTTTTAGATACGACAACTATTCATGCACAGAAAGCGGTTGAATATGCACTATGACCGGCTTATCAAGTGGACTTTAAGATGGCGTTATGCAGATATCGCAATTAGGAGTTTCAAAACGCAGTGATAATATCTGTTGTTCCCGGCGGTCTTTTGTTTACAGCGGATTTAATTCGTCAACTAGCGCTTGATCTCTGCATCGATTATATCTCTTGCCCTCATACTCCGAGAAACAGGAAAAATAGTTCAGAGATAGTCTTTCATCAGAACATTTGCATAGATAGAAGGTAAAGACATTATTCTAATATGGCAACATTCAAGGTATGGGTAAATAATGAGAGAAGCATTAAGAACTAAAATTATCGACGTTTGTAATAAAAAAATTGCAAGCAAAGGTGATAATGTCGGATTGTCATTCTACGCTTTCTTTGCAAATAAAAATGATAATCCTGAATTACTTATGGAAGCTGCAACGTGGTGGATACAGACTCATCAATTAGATCATTTTGTTAAGGCTCATAAAATTAAGGAGATGATTCAAAATGGTGATTAGCGGTATATCACAGGTATCTTTAAAGAATTTTTAGTCTCCTATACCGTAAACGGTTGTTCGGCTTGTAGTAAAGTGTCGATTGTTATACCAATATGGATAAAACGATATCAAAGAAGTGATTCAAAGCGGCGAAAGTTTTGATTTTGCTCAGTATTTCTAGTTTTTTTTTGCTAGTGACAGCTTTACAGCTATTATTAATGGTAAAATAAAAACGATTTCATTGCCACTGGAAGAGTGCAGTTGAAAGGAATTAAACGGTTAGTCAGTGCGCTTTTTTAGCAGTAGGAAATCTCAGCTTTAATAGTGCAATGATCGAGAATCTATTGCTCAACCGTGCTGATTTTCTATTGGTACTGGCGAATGGGCAAACAGGACTGGCCGTGGAAGTTTGGTTTGAGGAACTGCATACCCGCAGAGCAAAGGAGTAATGCCATCATGACTTTCAGATTAATAGCACTAAGCGCACTGTTTTTATCCGCTTGTGCCGTACAACAAGAGTCCCCTGAAAGTCCGGCACAGCCAGCGGACTTTCCGGAAGCGTTATATTTACAGGCCGCAGCTGATACGCAAAACCGCGTCTATCGTGCAGACAGAAAATTATCACAGATTCTGATCCGGGCATACCGTGGCGGTATACTGACATTACTGGGGCATGAACATATTGTTGCCAGCCAGGATGTGCATGGGTATATCTTACTAAACAAAACAACAGGGCTATGTCAGACAGATCTGTTTGTGCCCCTTGCTAAACTCAATGTCGATGATCCGCAGTTACGCACAGAAGCCGAGCTGCAAACAACGCCGTCATTGAGCAGTAGTGATAACACTAAAAAAAATATGCTGGAAAATATTGATGCAACCAGTTCACCCTTTGCTCAACTACACAGCAGTGACTGCTCTGCAGCCTTGTCAGGTAAAGAGACAAAGGTGTTGTTAACTATTCATGGCGTGAAACAGGAGCGGCAATTAGCAATCAACCTGCAACAGACTGATGACAACCAGCTAATTGTCAGTGGCAAACTTTCCATCCTGCAAACCGAGTTCGGTATTGAACCTTTCTCTGTTTTTAATGGATTGATACAAGTTGAGGATAAATTGGATTTAACTTATAAACTTGTTTTTACAGAGCTCAATTAAAATAAGTAAGCAACGGCGCAGCGTATTTTGCTGGTTAAATGAAAAAACCTTTTTTCTATACTCGATAATGCCACCAGCAGATCTGTTACAGGCTGCCTTTACTCAAACGCACCGGGATCCTGTGTCGCCCGAAATGACCATGTTTACGGCTGAAGACCCCGGGCAATGGCGTTTGGCAATGGGGACAACAGAAATCATCATTGAGATCAAGCTTACCTAACTCATACCAGTTGCGCTCGATCAGCATTGCGCCACATTTATGACAATAGGTACTGCTGCGCTCGCTGTCGGAAATGTTACCCGTGTACACATAATGCAGGCCGTTGCGCAGTGCAATTTCGCGCGCTTTGAACAGGGTTTCGGGCGGTGTTGGTCCTTTATTAAGCATCTTGAAGTCCGGATGAAATGCGCTGAAATGAAGCGGCACATCCGCGCCCAGATTTTTCACTATCCATCGAGTCATTGCATCGATCTCAGCTTCACTGTCGTTTTCTCCGGGGATCAGCAGGGTCGTTATCTCCAACCAGACCGAAGTGTGCTGTTTTAGATAAATCAGCGTATCGAGCACAGGTTGCAGGTGGCCATGACAGATATGTCGGTAGAAATTCTCAGTAAACCCCTTCAGATCGACATTCGCTGCATCCATATGTTTAAAAAATTCGACTCGAGGCGCATCACAAATATAACCTGCGGTCACAGCGACCGTTTTTACCCCGACGCTATGACACTGAACGGCGATATCGATCGCATACTCCATAAAAATAACCGGATCATTATAGGTAAAGGCAACGCTCTGGCAATCGTAACGCAGAGCTGCGTCGGCCAGTTGTGCAGGCGATGCCTGATCCGTGAGGGTATCCCAGTGGCGGGATTTACTGATATCCCAGTTCTGGCAGAACTCACACCCCAGGTTGCAGCCTGCTGTGCCGAACGAAAGCACGGAAGAGCCGGGCAGGAAGTGGTTTAGGGGTTTCTTTTCGATAGGATCGATGCAAAAGCCACTGGATCGACCATAAGAGGTCAACACGATTTCACCCTGGTGGTTCATCCGTATGTAACAGGCGCCTCTTTTGCCTTCACGCAGCTGGCAAAGTCTGGGACACAGATCGCATTGCACGCGTCCGTCGGAAAGCTTTTGCCAGTAGCGAGTTGGCCAGTATTCACTGGACATAGGTAAATTCTCCTCACTCTTTTATTTAATCCTAGCGCAGGATTGAAGCTTTGCATCTTTTCGTCCGTAGAGAAATTTTGGCGGAAATGACCTGATCTAGTAGGAGATAACTCTATCTCTTCTAAACCAGCTAATGCATGTTAGAAAATGCAAATATTTGATAAGTGGCATTAAAACATGTAACGTTTATTATCAATATTTGCTCTGCGTGTTTTATCTATAAGCATAAAATTATTCTTGCTAATAATATCTTATCTAAATAGGACGACTCATTATTCTCCTTTAAAAGTACTATTGTGATTGATCTTTCTTTTCTTAACACTAGCGGCACTCATCGATGCTCTTTTTGATGCTAAAATTCAATTATCGCAAGTAAAGATGAAAATTTTGAACTTAAACAGGGTATTAAAGATCCTCAAGCTTTAGCTATTCAGAAAGTAGATGTAGAGTTTAAAAGGCAATAACCAACTAGAATTACATAGAAGCAATGCAATACGGCTATTTTCGCCGTTAAGCGTTTGCCAATTATTTCAGCAACATCCAGAAAGGTTTTATTATGATAAAAATAATTTCGCGTACTGTTTTTGCATTAGTTTTCTCGAGTTCTGTTTTGGCAACTGAAACTGTGATTTCAATTGAGAGTAACCATACGGTCAAAGAAACAGCTGATCGCTTTGAACAAATATTAGAAAAAAAAGGTCTCACTCTTTTTGCAAGAATAAATCACACTACGAATGCTGCCAACGTTAACCTTGAATTAGCTCCCACCGAAGTTGTTATCTTTGGTAATCCTAAGGTTGGAACACTGTTAATGCAGTGCTCAAAAACCGTCGCTATAGATCTTCCGCAAAAAGCACTGTTCTGGGAAGATATAAAAGGTCAGGCGTGGCTTTCTTATAATAACCCTGAATATCTAAAGGAACGTCATAACATCAAAGGTTGTGATCTGGTTATTAATAAAATATCGGATCTCCTTGGCAAACTAAGTAAAGCCGCAACATCCAAATAAAAAAACACGTTAA
>NZ_JBLIEK010000150.1:0-6933 GCF_047632995.1 Psychromonas sp. | reverse complement strand
CTGCACGACCTAATTACCTAACGGGTTTTTGGGCACTTGTTAACTGGGATTTTGTAAACCAAAACTTTGCATAGTATCAAAGTGATATAGAAAGCAATGTGTAAAAACCTTAATGTGTTCATTAAGGTTTTTTTTTAGCTGCAAAATAGTGGCAGAAAAATAATTAACAAGTTTTACCGGGATAGGGTTATGGGTTCATTAAAACAATCTAGCAATGGTTGCCTTTTGTAAATAATTCTCATTTTCACCAATCAAGTCTATTTTTTTCACTTAACTTGTATAGCTCTTTTATTACATGATAATAAGCCGCTTCCAGTCTTCTAAAAAACAGAGCCATGATGATGGTACCCGCTACAAAAGAGAGCATTAGTATTTGCAGCATTATCGACAAACTTTTTTGTTGGTAATCATGAATTAAGCTGAGAATTTCCTCTTGCTCCAAGGTGATACGGATATAGCCTATTGTTTCCTTTTCATTATATAACTCAGCAATATAGGGAATAACTCCAGCGGCTTTTGGATCATTATTTTTATTAATGTTTAATAATATTGGCAGGGCTAACACATCCTCTGATTGATAAAGTATCTGTCCCAAATTATCATATATTGTTGCATCTCTGACGATCGGATCATGGCTCAAGTCATCAATCAAAAGCTGTAAATCACTGGCTTTATTTTGTGAAAGGTAACGCGCTGCCTCTGCGGCTGCTAAATTTGTTAAAGAGTAGGAAAATCGTTCTGTTTGTTGATAGCCGATTTGATTGGATGTGTCTTTTAACATAGTAAATTGGTAAGCAATAATAGCGCAGACAATGATCAAGCTGGTTATTTGCAAAGTACGCAGCAAATAATGCATTTTTTTATTCATTTATTGTTATTCCTTGAGAACAGAGTTGTAAAACTTGCAATGATAAATAGCAATAGTTATCTTGTGCGCAATTATTTTAATTTAAAACCGGCCCATTTTAAGAATGTAATTTTTAATAAGGCGTTTGGTTTCTATAAGCATAGGTATTTTACAGTGGATACGATCGAAAAACTTCTAGTTCAATCAAATTATCAGTCATTGCTTCAGTGGAGAGACCATGTAAAACAACAAGTTAGCGGGTTAGATGCATTATTTTGTCATAAGGGTACGCTAACTTCAACACTGACGTCTGACTTTACTGAGCAAGCATCCCTTATTGTAATGGCGGCACAATTTAATACCGCACAGTTGCATAACTTGCTGCGCCTGTTAACTGATGAATATATTGACACAATTCGCTTACATGCCCCAGAAATAATTGAAAATGTAATTGTGATGCGTTTTGCGTTAAGTGCAAAATCACCCTCATTGAAACTGAAATTGGATGCATTTGCCAAAGAAAATAAAATGGATTTTGCATTAATGGATCATTTCCCCGACTGGCAGAAACCGGGTTTAGTGTTAATGGATATGGATTCAACAACCATTCAAATCGAATGTATCGATGAAATTGCTCGATTATATGGTGTGGGTGACGAGGTCTCTGCCGTTACTGCACTTGCGATGCAAGGTAAGCTGGATTTTAATGAAAGTTTACGTACGCGCGTTAGCAAACTAGAAGGCGCCCCTGTTTCAATATTAAAAGAGGTGGCCGATTCTATGCCGCTAATGCCGGGATTACTGGAATTGATAAAAGGGCTTAAAAATGCAGGCTGGAAAGTAGCTATTGCCTCTGGTGGTTTTAATTACTTTGCGGATCGTCTAAAAGCAGAACACGATTTTGATTATGCGATTGCCAATACACTGGAAATTAGCGACCAGTTATTAACCGGTAAAGTGGTCGGTGATATAGTTAATGCGACAGTTAAAGCTGGTACATTGTCTGAGTTGGCCGCGCGTTATAATATTCCCATGTCACAGACGGTCGCCATTGGTGATGGTGCAAACGATCTGCTGATGATGGGCGCATCTGCCCTGGGTATTGCGATTCATGCTAAACCCATTGTTCAAGAAAAAGCCGCTGTATCACTTAATCATTTAGATCTGCAAGGTGCTTTATGCATTTTAAGTGCAAGTAATTGTGTAAACAGTTGGTCTTAAAACAGTTTGTTCTATAACCAATACGCCTGCTTTATCAGCAGGCGGTGTTTTTACCGGCTGTGATGGATATAAGTTATTTATTGAAATTTTTATAGACAGCGCAAGCATTCAATCACGTTTACTGCAGCTCTAAAGAGACACTCTTCAATCGGCAAAACCATTATGGATAAAGTTGTGCCTTCTTTGATAGAAACTCTCCGGTGTGCTTTCAATAAAAGCAATCGCCAGCGCATAGCCCTCTGTTTTAAATTTCGGAATTTTAGCAAGTTCATATTCATTCATAATAATATTCATCGCTTCCTGTACCGGTTCGCTTTCGCCCGGGCCAATTTCAACTTCGGGTGGATCGTAATAAGTTACCATCCAGTCTTGAAGTTGCTGCGCAGATATTTTACCTTCACCCCATTGGTTGAGTGTGCTTATAAGTTGCTCTTTTGTAACAAATGGTTTGCCCATAAAGTCCGTCATCCTAGTGAATAAATGATTATACCTAAGCTACTTCAAGATTCAGGAATCAGCAAGTCGATAAATGATGAGATTCTAGGCAGCAGGTTGATGATCTAGTCATTCTAAATCAAAACCTGCTAACAACGAAGATTATCGTTTATCGCCTTGCCCGAAGGGCGTTTCACCCGAAAGCTAGCACTGCGTTATCACATTCGAAAAGGGAATAAGAATTCTCAGCATGTTATGCTTTGTTCCAGCATCCGGGTGAAGCTCTGAATCTGCATTTTGAAGTGGTTTGGGTATATACGTAGGATAACGCAATTAGTGCATTGATGTCACTGGACGTGTTAGTTTGAATTTATCCTTGCCCCGATTCAAATCCTGTCTATAATGTGCCGTCGCTATACGGGCTGCATAGGGCTAAATAATCTATTATTACTTTATGCAACTTAAAGCTATCTTTTAACAGCGGGTTCCCTCACCCCGCAGAACTCTATCGCAATGAAAAAGGTCACAATATGTTAACAACAAAGCAAATTAGCCGTGCACTTATGGTGCTGGTCGGCTTCCATATATTTATTATCTGCGCCAGTAATTATCTCGTTCAGCTGCCATTTCAAATCTTTGGATTTCACACCACTTGGGGAGCGTTCAGCTTTCCGTTTGTGTATCTTGCCAGCGATCTTACCGTAAGAATATTCGGTCAGACGGCGGCTAGAAAAATTATTATTAAAGCGATGCTTCCAGCGCTGCTCATCTCTTATCTGATGGGCGTTCTTTTTGATCAAGGTGGCTTTCAAGGTTTAACCGCATTATCGCAATTCAATACCTTTGTTTTCCGGATTGCCTTTGCCAGTTTTGCTGCGTACCTGATTGGGCAATTGATGGATATCACTGTCTTTGCCAAGCTCAGAAATACGCGCTCGTGGTGGGTGGCACCTACCGCTTCAACTCTGATCGGAAATTTAGTGGATACTATCGTCTTCTTTGGACTCGCCTTTTATGCATCCAATGATCCCTTTATGGCTGAACACTGGCCCGAAATTGCCAGTGTTGACTATAGTTTCAAACTGATTGTGAGTTTAGGTCTGTTTTT
Source organism: Psychromonas sp. (assembly GCF_047632995.1). Lineage (GTDB taxonomy): Bacteria > Pseudomonadota > Gammaproteobacteria > Enterobacterales > Psychromonadaceae > Psychromonas. The sequence continues at coordinate 3,322 of NZ_JBLIEK010000150.1, read as the reverse complement.
ACCCGCTTACGGCGTACTTTTGAAAGTGCTTGAGCAGAAAATTGTCAAACAGTCTGCTCAACCAATTTTAGTTTAACTCGGTAGCAGGGCTTGTAACAGCCTATATCTCCCAATTTATGGGGCTTGGCTGTTAGCCTGTTACCTGCAGCATAAATCCATATTGCCGTTAGCTGAAAGTCGGTATCAGCCAGCGGCTCCCATCAAGAAAAATCTCCATGGCGATGATCATCAAACGCTCTGCAGTCAGTCTTTACGCTGTGTGGTTTAACTTCGTTTCCTGTTGTAAATTAACCCATTATTACCCGTTAATTCGTAAAACCATTCATAGTATAAAGCACTTCCAGAGCGCATTTTTCCTCTTATTTATATCATTTAAAAGAAAACAACATATTTTGTAACCGCAATCAATAAAGAGAAGGGTAATTATTATTCTATTCGGTTTGATCACACTTTATTGCTTGTTTAATAAATAAACTCATTTGTAATTACTCAACGGACGATATCAATTCATAAGAAATGGCAATGCTTTTATTGTTATGGATATTTTTAATTGTATTTTTCCTGTAACAAAACATCAGTAAGGTTTGGTTATATAGTTTTGTTTCATAAGGGATATTTTCTTCCTGATTAACATGAAGAAACTTCGGCGAATAATAGGGAACAATCTTCAGCAGTTGCAGTAAATATTAAAATGGTTAAAGGTCACTTTTATGGACTGTTAAATTGACCAATAACGCAAGTTTACAAATACGGTTGCACAGCAGTATGAGATGAAGAGAATGATAAATTTATCAACTGGAATGTGCGCCAACACGCCTAAAAACATCAAATAAAGGAAGTATTTAATGAATAAAAGATTGATCAAAGGATTAGTTGCTACAGCAGTATTGGTTGCATTATCAGGTTGTAATGAAGACGATACGAAGGTTATACCCAAAGTAGCAACAACATGCGTAGAAGCAGGCGCAGCCTGTACCACGTTTACCGTACTTCATACTAACGACAATCATGGCCGTTTCTGGCAGAGTGAGGATGGTGAATATGGTATGGCAGCGCGTAAGACGCTGATCGACCAGATCCGCGCTGAAGTTGAGTCTAATGGTGGAGAAACCATTCTCCTTTCTGGTGGCGATATTAATACTGGCGTACCAGAATCAGACCTGCAGAACGCGGTGCCCGATTTCATGGGTATGAACCTGATTGAATATGATGCGATGGCTGTCGGTAACCACGAATTCGATAACCCGCTATATATAGTTGAAATGCAGCGTAAGCTGGCTGATTTCCCTATGCTGGCTGCTAATATTTATGATAAAGCGACTGGCGAACGTTACTTTGATGCTTATAAAGTATTCACTGTAAACGGCTTACGCATTGCCGTTATCGGTCTGACTACTGAAGATACCGAAAAAATTGGTAATAAAGAATATATAGGTGGCCTTGAATTTACCGATCCAAAAGAAGAGATCAAAAAAGTTATTAAAGAGATTAAAGATGCAGACGCCGCTGATTTGATCTTTGCAACGACGCATATGGGACACTACGCCGATGCAGCTAACGGCAGTAATGCCCCGGGTGATGTGGCACTGGCACGAGCGGTTACTGCCGGGGATCTGCAGGCGGTTATCGGCGGTCATTCACAAGATCCGGTTTGTATGGAGCCAGACACCAATAACTATGCCGACTTTAACCGTGGCGATGAATGTACGCCGGATCAGCAAAATGGCACTTATATTATGCAGGCCCATGAATGGGGCAAGTATGTTGGCCGCGCCGATTTCGAATATTTCAATGGCGAGCTGCATCTGGCAAGTTACGATTTAATACCGGTTAATCTGATGGTATTGAATAAGTATGGTTCTCCGGACAAAGATGAGAATGGTAAGACAACGCTTATTCCTGGCAGCACTGCTATTGATGAAAATTCCAACGTACTGGATGCCTTAAGGCCATATAAGGAAGCGGGGCAGAAGTTACTGGACGTAGTTATTGGCTCTACCGATGGGCAATTGGTTGGTCTCAAGGCAACGGTTCGTTCTGAGCAGACTAATCTGGGGCACTTGCTGGCTCGCGCGCAGAGTGCTTATAAGCTGGTCAATGCCGATTTCGGTATTATGAACTCGGGTGGTGTACGTAATTCAATTTCTGCAGGGGAAATTACTTATCGTGACGTACTCCTCGTACAGCCATTTGGCAACATGGTCGCCTATGCCACAATGACGGGGACAGATCTGACCGAATACCTTAATCAAGTGGCAACTAAGACTGCCGGTGCCGGCGCATATGCTCAATTAGATGGTATTAAGTTATCTGTTGATTGTGATGCACAGAAAGTGACCATTAATGAAATTGCTGGTGAAACTTTCGATGCTGCGAAAGAGTATAAGTTCTCTTTATCAACATACCTTGCTGCTGGTGGTGACGGTTACCCGGCTATTGAAGCAACTTCTATCGAAATTGCCGATGCTTTGGTACTGCGTGATTTTATCGAATCAAACGTTGCAATTTTAGTTGATGATTTTAATCCAGTTGCGGGTGATATTGTGTATCTGGCTGGTGGCGAGTCTCTTAAAGGTTGCCCTGCAGCTCCTGCCGTTGAATAAGTACTGCCCACACTTAGTGTGATTTAGACTGAAAAGGTAGCCTTCGGGTTACTTTTTTATGGCTATCTCTCAATTCACTGTTGTGGCATTCACCAACAGCTTCGAATAGAAAAACATGAGTTGTTCTGTTTTTTGGGTAACGGCCTAAGCTATCGTGAGTAATGTGTAAGCTCGGTTTACGAACCTTATGTTAAGTTCAGAAACAATGATCAGTCAGCGCTATTTACTGAATTAGCAGCATCAATGAGCAATGTCATCATTAAATCCGATGAGCCTATATGCGGGGCTATCTCAATTTTAATACCGGGAAACTGTTGCTCTGTTTTTTGGACGAGTTTAGGAATATCATTAATAACATGTCGGCCCGAATTAAGAAAATAAGGCAATACAGTAATTGAGGTTGCCCCCTTTGTTATACACAGCTCTATCCCTTTATCTATTGCCGGTGTCGCTATCTCTAAAAAGCCTACCTGAAAAATATCGTAATGATTGCTGCTGTTTTTCTTGAGTTTATCAGTCAATCTAACCACTTCATCATTTGACTCTTGACGACGGCTACCATGGGCAACCAGTAATAATGCTTTCATCTTAAGTCCATTTTGGGGTTATAGGGAGAGAATAATGAGGCCTTTAATAGGTGGCTCTTTATACCCAACCTAATCGCCATTGCTGGTTATCTTTTAATTCCCGCCAATCAATCGAATACACATTTTTGTTTA
>NZ_JBLIEK010000149.1:0-6979 GCF_047632995.1 Psychromonas sp. | reverse complement strand
AAGATGTTAAATGCTTGCATTTAACATCTACCGATAGAGGATTAACGCAGTTAATCGCTCGAAAGGTCAGCATGTTATGCCTTGTTCTAGCATCCGGGTGAAGCTCTGAATCTGCATCTTGAAATAGTTTGGGTATATGTAAAAATTAACGGGGATCTTTTCATGCTAAAAAGAGATCGCAAACTATTTATCGCTTTGCTAATTATTGTCGCCATTGCTGTGCTTTTTATTTATATCAAACGCCCGCAGCCGATTTCGGTCGTGGTGCAGGAAGTAAGTACAGGCGAGGTGCTTGCAACTGTTACCAATACCCGTGCAGGTACGCTCAAGGCTTGTCAACGTGCGCGTCTTTCTCCCTCTATCGGCGGTCAGATTGAAAACCTGCCGGTTAAAGAAGGGGATCGGGTCAAGGCGGGACAACTGCTGCTGGAAATATGGAATGATGATCTGCAGGCACAAGTCACACTGGCAGAATATGAAAGCCAGAGGAGCATCGCACTGGCGCATGAAGCTTGTATTCTTGCTGACGTGGCCAAACGTGAAGCGCACCGCCTGCGCACCTTGCGCAAAAAAGAGATGGTTTCAGAAGAGAGTGTCGATAAGGCGGAGAGTGAAGCACAGGCAAAATTGGCCGCTTGCGCTGCCGCTAATGCATCAATCAAGGCCAGTCGGTCAAGAATTGATGTGGCGCAAACAGCACTGGCCCGGACCCGATTAACGGCCCCTTTTCCTGGACGCATTGCTGAAGTTAATGGTGAACTGGGAGAATTTCTTACCCCCTCTCCAATTGGCGTTGCTACCTTGCCAGCTATTGATCTGATCGATTACACCTGTCTTTATGTCTCCGCTCCTATTGATGAAGTTGATGCGCCACTGATTAGGCCAAAAATGGCGGCACGAATTTCACTGGATGCGTTTGCCGGGAAAACGTTTGACGGAACAGTGCGACGCGTTGCGGCCTATGTGCTGGATCTTGAAAAACAGTCGCGCACGGTTGAAATAGAAGTTGAATTTAACAATGTCGACCATACCGACAATATGCTGCCCGGTTACAGTGCTGATGCACAAGTGATTCTGGATAGCCGTGATAATGTATTACGCATTCCCACTGCGGCATTGTTTGAAGGTAATAAAGTGCTTATTTTGAACGATGATGGCCTGCTGGTGCAGCGGAAGATTAAAATAGGGATAAGCAACTGGAGTTATACTGAAGTGACTGACGGCCTTGACGCGGGAGAAAAGCTGGTGATTTCAATTGAACGAAAAGGCGTTGAAGAGGGGGCCCGCGCCGTTATTGAGAATGCGCATGATTGAATTAATCAATATTGGTCGTGACTTTCTTGTCGGCGAGCAGACGGTACATGCGCTCGATGATATTAACCTGTCGATTGACGCGGGTGAATATATTTCCATTATGGGGCCTTCCGGTTCAGGAAAATCAACTCTGCTGAATTTACTCGGCTTGCTTGATAGTGCGACGTCAGGCACTTATTTATTAAACCAGCAGGATGTCACCGTCTTGCCTGATGATCGGCAGGCTGCAACCAGAAGTAAAACCATCGGCTTTGTTTTTCAGGCTTTTCATCTGATTCCGCGCTTGACTGCGGCAGAAAATATAGCGCTGCCTTTACTACTTGCGGGCACAGTACCTGAGCTGCGTCTGTCACTTGTTAGTAAAGCGGTCAGTGAGATGGGCCTAACCGATCGTGCTCATCATACGCCCGATCAACTTTCAGGCGGGCAGCGACAGCGTGTTGCGATCGCCCGCGCAACCATTATGCAACCGAAAATATTACTGGCAGATGAACCGACGGGTAATCTCGACCAGAAATCGGGTCAGGACGTTATTGATATTCTTGAACAACTAAACCTGCAGGGGATCACTGTCATTATCGTGACCCATGATGTCAATATAGGGCAACGGGCAACGCGGCAAATAAAAATGGTTGATGGCCGAATCGAATCAGATCAAAGGTCATCTAAAACAGGCGCAGCTAATGAAAACATCGATTAGTGACATTATACGTTTCTCCTGGTCTGCTTTAATTGGCTACCCAACCCGGACACTCTTAATGTTACTGGCGATGTCTATCGGTGTGGCTTCCGTGATTATGCTAACGGCTTTGGGGGAAGGGGCCAGGCGCTATGTGAGCAATGAATTTAGTTCATTGGGAACCAATCTTGTAATTGTATTTCCCGGCTATTCGGAAACATCGGGGCTTAATCCCATGGCGATGGTGGGCGCTACTCCTCGGGATCTGACGCTTGATGATGCACAGGTATTAACCCGAAACAGCAATATCAGGCGTATAGCACCTATCAATATAGGTTCCATTAATGCCAGTTTTCAGGGGCGTTCACGGGAAGTGGCGATCATTGGCAGTAGTGCTGAGCTTTTAAATATTCGCCATTGGCAACTGGCGCAGGGGCAATTCTTACCCGCCGCAGACCTGGACAGAGCGACGCCCGTGTGTGTTCTCGGCCGTAAAATACGTGATGAGTTATTCGCTGGGCAAACGGCAGTCGGTCAATGGATTCGTCTGGGAGACAGGCGTTTTCGAGTGGTAGGTATTATGGCTTCGGAAGGTCGTTCTATTGGTGTGGATGTTCAGGATACCATTATGATTCCGGTGGCATCCGCGCAGCAATTGTTTAATACCCCTTCACTGTTTCGTATTCTCGTGGAAGTTAAAACCCGATCTGCGATTGAATCGGTCAAAAAATCCACCATTGAAATACTAAAAGAACGCCATCAGGGTAAACGGGATGTGACTGTGGTAACCCAAGATGCGGTACTGGCAACATTTGATCGTATATTAGGTGCATTGACTTATGCTATCGGCGGCATTGCGGCAATCAGCCTCGCGGTCGCCGGTATTTTAATCATGAATGTAATGCTGGTCGCCGTCTCCCAACGCACCGCAGAAATTGGTTTACTTAAAGCATTGGGCGCGCCTCAGCAGCAGATAATCCGTATGATCTTATGTGAGGCGATTATGTTATCAGCATTGGGTGCACTTATTGGTCTAGTACTGGGTGAACTGGGCTGTTTTGCTATCAGACAGGCCTTTCCTGACCTACCTGCCTATGCACCACTCTGGGCTGTGACAACTGCAATTGCAGTCAGTCTCTTGGCCGGATTTATGTTCAGTTTACTGCCGGCGCGGCAAGCTGCGCGTCTTGATCCCGTTTTAGCGTTAACAGGTAAATAACCTATGTTGTTACGTGACCTACTTCATTTAACCAGCTCATCTCTGATTGCGCATCGTTTGCGAAGTTTTTTGTCTGTCTTGGGTATTGCTGTGGGGGTTGCGGCGGTTGTCTTGTTAACCTCTATCGGCGAAGGGGTACATCGGTTTGTGCTCGCCGAATTCACCCAATTTGGCACTAATTTAGTGGGCATAAATCCAGGCAAGGCCACTACAGGTGGTATTAGTATGGGGGTGTTTGGCAGTGAACGACCCTTAACAATAGAGGATGCGCAGGCACTTAAACGGCTACCTTATGCTCTGGCTGTCGTGGCGTTAGTGCAGGGGAATGCGGAAGTCGAGGCGGGCAATCGCAGTCGCCGAACTACAGTTTATGGGGCGGGTTCGCAGATGCCGGAAGCTTTTCAAATGGCCATAAAGTCAGGCCGCTTTCTGCCGGATGATGATCCCACCGCGCCGCGTGCTTTTGCCGTATTGGGCAGTAAACTTAAACAGGAACTGTTTAGCGATAAAAATCCGTTAGGGCAGCGCATTACAGTGGGTGGGCATCGTTTTCGTATTATTGGTGTGATGGAGTCAAAAGGTAATGTATTGGGCTTTGATATGGATGATACCATTTACATTCCAGCGGCCCGCGCCTTAAGTTTATTTGACCGTGACACTGTGCATGAAGTTGATCTGCTTTATGATGATAATAGTTCGGTGGAAACAGTGGTGGCGGGGATAAAAAAAATCCTTGCAGCCAGGCACGGTAAGGATGATGTCACTATTACCACGCAGCAGCAAATGCTTGAGGTACTGGGATCGGTATTAAATGTACTGACCTTTGCGGTTGGGGCGATTGGCGGTATTTCATTGTTAGTGGGAGCTATAGGTATCGTTACAATCATGACCATTGCCGTCAATGAACGCACCAGTGAAATCGGTTTAATTCGCGCATTAGGTGGTAAACGCTCTCAGGTGCTTAGCTTGTTTTTAGGCGAGGCCGTTATCCTTTCTGCCATTGGAGGGCTCGCAGGATTGGGGCTGGGCATCGGCATAGCGCAACTTCTGCATCTTAGTTTGCCAGATTTGCCCGTGCATACCTCATGGAACTTTGTCATTCTGGCCGAAGTGATTGCCATCAGTATTGGCCTGCTTGCCGGTGTTCTCCCTGCCCGCCGTGCCGCCCGACTCGACCCTGTCGAGGCTTTGCGTGCGGAATAGCTATTCCGCATCAAGTAGCAAAAACCCAGCAAATAAGTTGGTTTTAAGTAAGCAGAAATAAACAGATAAATGGTAAGTGTGTATGCACGATTAACTCTGGTTAGGTAAATAGTTGATCACATCACCTTATTAACTATACTTGACAATGATTTTGCTTGAGTTGTACTTAAAAAAACGTGCTGGCCTGTTTCCGTAATCTTGTGCGTCGTGACCATATATATTGGTTTATATGGGCAAGTTAACGATTCATTAAAGGACTCTTTTTGAAATATACCCATCTCTTTTTCATTCTAATTTCATTTGTTGTTTTGGAAACAAATGCAAGTGACCAAGTCGCCCCATTAACAGAAGTTAATGTGCAGTTAAAATGGCGGCATCAATTTCAATTTGCCGGTTATTATGCTGCCATAGAGCAAGGTTTTTATCAGAAAAGTGGTTTAAAAGTAAATTTATTAGAGCGAGAATTCGGGCCCACCCCTATTGATAAACTTATTTCAGGTACTGTCGATTATGCTATCGGTGGCGTTGGCGCATTAGTTTATAGAGTCAATGAAGTCCCCTTAGTTGCACTCGCGGCAACTTTTCAACATTCGCCCTCAATTCTTATTAGTCGATATCCATATATAAAGGAATTGAAAAATAAAAAAGTGATGCTTAGCAAAGGGATTATGAATGCTGAAATAACATCCATGTTACAAAAACAAGGCGTGTCTTTTACTGAACTTGAAATTGTACCTAGTAATCAATCAATAAAGGGGTTTATAGATGGCCAATATGACGCCTATAACGCCTATACAACAAATGAGATATATCAACTAGATGCAAAAAAAATTCCCTATTATACTTTTTCCCCAAGAAATTATGGGATTGATTTTTATGGTGATATTTTGTTAACGACGGAGAAAAAAGTAAAAACAGATATTGAGCAGGTAGAATTATTTAGAGCGGCAACCCTGAAGGGGTGGGCATATGCTATTGGGCATGTGGAAGAGATGGTAATGTTGATCCATGAAAAATATAACTCTCAAAATAAAACATCTAAACAGCTTTTTTATGAAGCCAATGCACTTATTAAATTAATTTACTCCGATATTGTACCTATTGGTTATATGAATGAGGAGCGCTGGCAAGAAATTGGTCAAATTCTTCAAAGCACAGGAGATATTAGAGTAGGTGAAGAAATTGACACGGAACGTTTTCTTTTTTCTAATTACATAGAAAATAGCTTCTTTAAGTTGCTTAGGCAAAATATTATAGAACTCATTGTTTTTGCCGTTTTTTTATCTTTCTCATTTTTACTTTTCCATAATTATCGCCTTAAATTATTGGTAAGAGAACGTACTAAACAACTTAACAAGGCCAGAGTACAAGCAGAGCATGATGCCCGAACTGATAACTTGACGGGATTAGCAAACCATCGCTCTTTTACAGAAATGATGACTCGTAACTTATCCTTGGCGAAAAGAAATCACTTAGAATTATCCATTATTCACATTGATATCGATTGGTTTAAAAAAATTAATGATCACTTTGGTCATGCTGCTGGTGATAAGGCGTTAATTACAGTGGCTGATATCTTAAAGCGTAATGTTCGCTTATCTGACACTGCTTCACGCACAGGGGGGGAAGAGTTTGTCATTATCTGTTTAGGTATTAATCAGGAAGAAAGTATTCATTTAGCAGAGCGAATAAGAGCTGAAGTAGAGATGCAACATTTTTCTTATCAAAAAAACATTTTTAAGTTAACTATTAGTTTAGGCGTCGCTTCTGTTGAAGGTGAAGAGACTATAGAACACCTCCTTAAAAAATCAGATGATGCTTTATACCGATCTAAAAAATTAGGCCGTAATCAAGTTCAGTACTAGTGCTGATTTATTGTTTGTAGCCTTTTTTTTAGTTTAATGCTTATTATACCCAAGCTAACTGAACCTGCATTTGCAGGTGGTTTGGGTATATATATTTACTGCGTGAATGTAAATAACCTTAGTATTTTTTTACTGATGCTTTAAAAGCCAGATTAAATTAACTATGCAACTTCAGTGTTGTCCTTTGATAAGAATGATCACCTGTTCAATGCAGTTACAGCAGGTTATTTTCTTTGTCTTCAAGTTTCCGACTTGGATAGTGGTACCACTTTTGATGATAATGAAGTTTGATTGTATTGCCAGTTCTTTAAGGGTTTCAAATTTCAACATGGGAACCTCCTGTGGCTTCTAAATTTGAACGTCAGTATTTTGTCGGTTGTTATAAATCGTGCATAGACTGTACCAATAATCTATAACTGGCTGACCCATGGGCAGTCAATAACCTGTCGAAAAGATGCTTTTTAGATACTTGAGGAGAGCCATCGCGGCGAGATAGATCGATACAAAATGCCTTAGCTCGGCAGGTTAGTGAACCGCCTAAACCCAGAATCATTGGCTTAGCTAATAAATATGGCGGATTGGAAGTTAGACAAATTCATAGCGTGCGAAAACAGCAAGCCTGCTTGGTTTAGAGAGTGAAATATGGAATTAGCGGGTGATTTTGTAAATATTAGTTGGACTCAAGCTTGAACAATTCAC
>NZ_JBLIEK010000148.1:0-6997 GCF_047632995.1 Psychromonas sp. | reverse complement strand
AAAAATATTAAAGCATTAACTATCTTTGCCTTTAGCAGTGAAAATTGGCAGCGGCCAGCCCAAGAAGTTAATATGCTGATGGAGCTGTTTTTTACTGTTCTGGGCAGTGAAATAAAAAAATTAAAAAAATATAATATTAAATTAAAGATTATTGGTGAATTAACTGGTTTCAGTGAACGTTTACAAAAAAAGGTCTTTGAAGCTGAGAAGCTAACTGAGGATAATACCGGCTTAGTGGTTAATGTTGCTGCTAATTATGGTGGCCGTTGGGATATAACCCAGGCAACCAGAAAATTAGCCAAATTAGTTGCATCAGGTGAGTTAGATGCGGATGATATTAATGAAGAACTACTGAGTAACGCAATAACTTTACATAAGCTTCCTGCTGTTGATTTGATGATCCGCACGGGTGGAGAGCATCGAATAAGTAATTTTTTATTATGGCAACTTGCTTATGCTGAGCTTTATTTTACAGATGTATTGTGGCCTGACTTTGACGCTTTGTCTTTTCAGAAAGCACTTGATCTGTTTTCAGGTAAAGAACGTCGCTTTGGACAAACAAGCGATCAAGTGAATTTGAAAGCAACCGAGTCAAATTGAAATTACAATTGAATTTAACAGGATATTTCTGTGAAACAACGAATTATAACCGCCTTGATTTTAGCTCCGATCGCAATAGCAGGTATTTTTTTCTTGCCGTTTAAATTTTTTATGCTGTCTTGTGCTGCTGTTTTTTTATTGGCAAGTAAAGAGTGGGGCGGATTTGTTAGTAAAAAACACTCTAGTTTAGTCCTTTATCTTTTTGCTACGGTACTCGGTGCGACATTACTATTTATCCCTGTTACGCAGATTTGGTCAGAGGGTGTTGTCAATCCGTTGATCTCCGGCGGGTTAACGGTTGCGGCGCTATGGTGGTGCCTCTCCTTATTGATGGTAATCAGTTATCCAAAAACCGCCTCGCTATGGAAAAACAATCCAATTATTAAGGGCGTATTTGGTTTATTGACACTACTTCCTTTTTTCTGGGGAATGGTATTATTACGCTCTGTTAATATCGATGATAATGTTTATTATGGTGCGCAGTTATTAATGTTTGTGTTTTTATTGGTATGGGCTGCTGATACGGGCGCATATTTTACCGGTAAAAAATTCGGCAAAAATAAATTAGCCGCCAGTGTTAGCCCGGGTAAAACCATCGAAGGTTTCTTGGGCGGACTCGTAAGCTCTATGCTAGTCGCCTCTATTGCCAGTCTCTTTTTTGCCATTCCCACGGAAAAGATGGTGGTTTTCTTTGTCGCCGCTTTTGTCACTAATATTGTTTCTGCATTGGGCGATCTCAGCGAGAGTATTTTCAAACGGGAAGCGGGATTAAAAGACAGCGGAAATTTATTACCAGGTCACGGTGGAATTTTAGATCGTATAGATAGTTTAACCGCTGCGGTGCCGGTTTTTGCCGTTATTTATCTAATTTGGCTTAGCTAGTCATGAAAAAACTGGCCATTTTGGGCGCAACGGGATCTATCGGTGCAAGTACGCTGAGTGTTTGTCGAGCCAATCCTGATTTATATCAAATCACTTTACTAGCGGCATCTTCTAGCGTTAATAAAATGTTTTTGCTGTGCCAAGAGTTCACTCCCTTATATGTATCTATGAGTGACAAAAAGAGCCGTTTACGTTTAACCGTGCTACTTAAACAGGTAAATTCACCCTGCCAGCTGCTCGATAATGAAGAGCAGTTATTGCAACTGTTAGCCAGCAATGAAGTTGACAGTGTTATGGCCGCGATTGTCGGCGGCGCTGGTCTGAAAACAACACTTGCGGCCGTCGAAGCGGGGAAAGAGATTTTTCTTGCTAATAAAGAAGCGTTAGTTATGTCTGGCGCACTGTTTATTGAGGCGGTGCTAAAGTCAGGTGCGAAACTGTGGCCCGTTGACAGTGAACATAATGCTATTTATCAAGCATTATCAAGCACGTTGCAGAACAGTATCGGTGCCTGCGACCTGCAAGGGCAAGGTGTTGCAAAAATATTATTGACCGGCTCGGGCGGTCCTTTTTTAGAAAAAAAACTGGCTGATTTTAAGGCGATAACCCCGGCTCAAGCGGTTAAACATCCCAATTGGTCAATGGGGCAAAAAATATCCATTGATTCTGCCACCATGATGAATAAAGGGCTTGAATATATTGAGGCGCGTTGGCTGTTTAATGCGCGCGTCGATCAGTTACAAGTGGTTATTCACCCTCAGTCTGTTATTCATTCAATGGTGCAATATAAAGATGGCAGTGTGATTGCGCAGATGGGCAATCCGGATATGCGCGTTCCTATTGCTCATGTAATGGGAGGGGGCAGTCGCATCGACAGTGGTGTTGCGCCTTTTGATTTTTTCTCCGGCGTTAATTTAAATTTTGCAAAGCCTGACTTTAATCGTTATCCCTGTCTTAAATTAGCGATTGATGCGTGTTACCAAGGCCAGCATGCAACGACCACTTTAAATGCAGTGAATGAAGTTGCGGTTGAGGCTTTTTTAAATAATCAGATAAAATTCACCCAAATTTCGCAGCTTGTTGAGCGTGTGTTAAATAGCCGTGAGACTCAGCAAATCAACTCAATTGAACATTTATTGCAAATCGACAGCGAGTCTAAAGCGGCTGCACGACAACTCATTAAACGAGATCTTCTATGTTAACGACATTATGGAATTTAGGCGCATTTATTGTAACCCTGAGTATTTTAGTGGCAATCCATGAATACGGCCATTTTTGGGTGGCCAGACGCTGCGCGGTAAAAGTACAGCGTTTTTCCATCGGTTTTGGTAAAGTCCTTTTTAAATACACGGACAGACTGGGTACTGAATTCGCCATTGCTGCTATTCCTCTGGGCGGCTATGTGAAAATGCTGGATGGGCGAGTGGCACCTCTGCTGCCGGGTGAAGAGCAGTTCGCCTTTGATAAAAAAACAGTTTGGCAACGCATTGCGATTGTTTCAGCAGGGCCAATTGCCAATTTCTTATTGGCTGTTGTCGCCTTCTTTGTGATGTTTATGATTGGTGTTGAGAGTGCGAAACCTATTATAAAAACAACACTTGAAGACACACCCATGGGCATTATTAAAAATGAAGGCGCTTTTCAAGTGACTGCGATTAATGATCAGCGCGTCGATGACTTGGGAGCGCTTAACCTTGAATTGGTCAGTCAAATAGGTGAAAGCGGATTTAATATCACTATTGCACCATTAAGCGATGATAAAAACAGGCGCAATATTGAACTAACAAAAACGTTTAAGGTCTCATTGCAGAATTGGACATTTGATCCTAAAAAAGAGTCAATTATAACCAGTTTGGGACTGCTTCCCTATACACCCGATATTCATCTTGAGGTGGCTGATCTGGTTAAAGGTGAAGCTGGTGATAAGGCTTCTCTGCAGGTAGGTGATAAGTTACGTGCGATTAATGGTGTTAAATTAACCGATTGGCAGGAATTTGTTGAACTGATCCAAAAAAATGCCAATCAACAACTGCAACTTGAAATTGAAAGGGGCACAATAGTCACAACCATTAACTTAACACCCGGTGCAAGGAAGATAGGTTCCGATTCGATACAAGGATATATAGGTGTATCACCTGTCGTTGATCCTTATCCTGACGAATATCGTGTTAAGTTACAGTTTTCACCTGTAAATTCCTTTATAAAAGGTGTTGAAAAAACAGCACAGTTAACCAAGTTAACGTTTAATACATTAATAAAATTGGTAACAGGGGATATTTCTGTTACCAACCTGAGTGGTCCGGTTTCTATTGCCAAGGGTGCGGGAATGAGTGCGGATTACGGGATCGGTTATTTTTTGGGGTTTTTAGCGTTAATCAGCGTTAATTTAGGTTTAATGAATTTAATACCATTACCTGTATTAGATGGCGGGCACTTGCTTTATTACTTTGCCGAATTAATAACTGGAAAACCGATTCCAGAAAATATTCAAGAGATAGGATTTAGGATTGGCGCAGCAATTTTAATGGTGTTGATGACTATCGCCATATTTAATGATTTTAATTTATTATAAATTGCAGCGAATCAGTCATTGATGACTCATTGTGTTGAAAATGTATTTATAACTTTATAAAATTCGTACCTTGTTTAAATAACGATGATATCTTAATCGCGTAGCGTTTTGCGAATCTGTGAAAACGTGCGCTTATACCAAAAAATAGCGGCACTTAGCGGGCTAAATAAAAACACACAAATAACCATAGGTGTTGTAAAGGATTAATAAATATAATGATTAAGAAATATCTACTGACATCAGCCCTGATAATGGGCAGCTGTTTTTCATCGTTTTCGGCCGCAGAAAAATTCACTATTGCTGATTTACAGTTTGAAGGGTTACAGCGCGTTACCTTAGGTGCTGCTTTATTAAGTTTGCCCATTCGGGAAGGTGATCTTATTGATGACTATGAGTTGGCAAAGGCAATAAAAAAACTCTATGCAAGCAGTCACTTTGATTCAATCGAACTATTTCGAGAAGGTGATGTTTTAATCTTTAAAGTAAAAGAGCGCCCAACGATCAGCAATGTAGAATTGGTGGGTAATGATAAATTAACAGAAGAGCAGATCTTAGATTCGTTAAAATCATCATCAATACAAGTGGGTGAAACATTAGATAGAACAACGCTTGCCGCTATTGGCAAGAGCTTAGAAGACTTTTACCACAGTGTCGGCAAATACAGTGCGCAGGTTGAAACTATTGTCACGACTCTGCCACGTAACCGCGCTTCCCTGCAGTTTGTTTTTCGCGAAGGCTTGAGCGCTAAAATTGAGCAGATAAATATTGTTGGTAATACCATCTTTTCTGATCAACAACTGCTAAAACGCTTAACGCTTGGCGATTCAGGCGGTTGGTGGGATTTTTTTGCTGATGACAATTACCAGAAACAAAAACTAGCCGGTGATTTAGAAGTAATCAAAAGTTATTATTTAGATCGTGGTTATATTCGTTTTCAAATTGAAGAAACACAAGTCTCATTAACACCCAATAAAAAAGGGGTTTATGTCACTGTTAATCTTGATGAAGGTGAAGTTTATAAAGTTTCTGATGTGAAATTTATAGGTAATCTATTAAAGCATGATGCGGATATTGCTTCATTAGTCCCTTTTTCAGCTGGCGATGTTTACGCTGCATCAGATGTGGTCTTTACGGAGCAAAGTATTCGTAAATACTTTGGCCGCTTAGGTTACGCTTACCCCGAAATAACAACTTACCCGGAAATTGATGATGAAACGAATACGGTTGTAGTTAATTTCTCAATTGAACCGGGCCAAAGAGGCTATGTACGCCATATCAATATTTCCGGTAATACAACGACCAAAGATGTTGTCTTACGCCGAGAAATGCGCCAAATGGAAGGCGGTTGGTTATCAAGTGAAAGTATCGAAACCTCAAAAGCACGTTTAAATCGTTTAGGTTTCTTCTCTAAGGTGGATATCACGACTGAACGTATCAGTGATGATCTCGTCGATGTGAATATTAATGTGGAAGAGCAAGCTTCCGGCTCTTTTAACGCGGGCGTTGGTTTTGGTACTGAATCAGGATTAAGTTTGACGGCAGGGGTGCAACAAAATAACTTTCTTGGCTCTGGCGATAAAGTAGGTTTTGAAGCTAAAACAAACCAATATAGCCTTAACGCAAATATCAACTACACCACCCCCTATCTAACCAAAGATGGCGTCAGTGGTGGCGGTCGCATTTTTTACGATAAATTTGAAGCGGGTGAAGCGAATATTGTCGATTACACCAACACCACTTACGGTGTGCGCTTAGATGCAGGATTTCCTGTTAATGAAGTAAACCGATTAGGTTTCAGTGTCGGTTGGGAAAATAACGGTATTTCACAGTTGAAATCCTATGAGCAGTTAAGCCAGTTCTGGGATATCTACGCGTCAAAATTAGACGCCGATGGTGCTGTTAATTTCCAAAACTTTGATTTTTCTGCGAAGTGGACAAGAAATAGTCTGGATAAAGGACAACTGGCAACACAAGGTATGAAACATACCCTTTGGGCGAAAATGACCGTACCGGGTTCAGATTTACAATATTTTAAAGTTAATTTTGATTTTACTAATTATCAACGCATTTCAGACGATGGTGATTGGACAACATTAATAAGAGCATCAGCCGGGTATGGAAATGGTTACGGACAATTTGAAGGGAATGATCAAATATTGCCTTTCTTTGAAAACTACTATGTTGGTGGTTACCGAACGTTACGCGGCTTCTCAAGTAACACTGTCGGTCCACGGGCTATGTATATCGGTAGTAATAGCGGTAATAACACACTGACTTTAACTGATAGTGCTGTTGGTGGTAACGCTAAATATACGATTAGTGCGGAACTGATTTTCCCTGTTCCATTTTTAGATGAAGCCTACACAAGACAAGTCCGCAGCAGTCTGTTTGTTGATGCTGGCGAGTCTTGGGATACTGAATTTAATTATGACGCTTACAGTCAAATGAGTTGTTCGTACAATTGTGATTATTTTGGTGATTATTCAAAACCGGGTAGAATACGTGCTTCATTAGGCACACAACTTACTTGGATATCGCCGATGGGACCGCTTGTCTTTACGCTTGCTTTGCCGTTAAAAGAGTATGAAGGTGATAGAACCGAAGTATTCTCATTTAATATTGGACAAACATTTTAATTTTTTATGTACAAATATGATAGAAAGTAGCTAAATAGCATATTGATACGTTAATATGTTTAGCTACTTTTTTATTTTATTATCTTTTTTATATTATGGAGTCACAGAATGAAGACATTTTTTAAAGCAGCCACATTAGCCGTTGCAATGGTTTCGCTATCAACAGCAAACGCTGCCCAAGAAACAAAAAAAATAGGCGTGGTTTTTCCAACTAAAATTATGCAGCAGTCTCCACAGCGCGAACAAACTATAAAAAGATTAGAAAGCGAATTTAAAGGTCGTTATGAAGATTTACAAGCACTTGAAA
>NZ_JBLIEK010000147.1:0-7054 GCF_047632995.1 Psychromonas sp. | reverse complement strand
GTTTTCATAAGAAAGCGCTTACACATATTTAGGTTTTACCATGATAATTGAAAATAGTAATAATATTTCGGGACAATTTGTCTCACTTGATGGTGATAAATACTATCAAATAAAAAATGCAGATAAGATGGCACCATTTTTTATCAGTGTGGTCTCTGCCAGTGATCACTGGTTGTTTATTTCATCTACGGGGTGTTTATCTGCAGGTCGAATTCGACCTGAAAATGCATTGTTTCCTTATAAATCAGTTGATTATATTCACGAAAATGCAGAAAACACCGGCAGTAAAACAATTGTTAAAGTGCAAACTGAAAATGGTTGCAAACAATGGGAACCGTTTAATCTTCAGCATAATAGCCTCTATGATGTTCAACGTAACCTTTATAAGAATATAGCCGGTGATAAGATTGTTTTTGAAGAAATCAATATTGATCTCGGACTTACTTTCAAATATCAATGGGCTACAAGTGAACAATTCGGTTTTGTTAGAACATCAACTGTAAAAAATAACGCTCAACAAACCGTTGAAATAGAGCTTGTGGATGGTATTCAAAATATTCTCCCACCAAATGCACCGCTTGCACTTATGCAAACGAGTAGTGCATTACTGGATGCTTATAAGTGGAATGAACTACTACCGGAATCCACACTCGCAACCTACAGCTTATATGCAAAATTAAGTGATCGTGCCGAGCCTGCTGAATCATTACGCGCAACAACTGTCTTCAGTGTCGTTGATGAGTATCAGTCTATTTTATTGTCAAGCGCACAACTAGGGGCTTTTCGTCGAGGTGAGTCACTCGAAAATGAAGAACTGCGCCGCGGGTTAAGAGGGGCATATTTCGTTCATAAAAAGTGTGTACTTGATGCCGGGCAAGAAAACAGCTGGCAGATAGTCGCCGATATCGACAAAACCCATGCTGATATTGTTACGTTGCAACAAAATTTACAGCCGAACGTAGCGGTTAAAAGTAATATTAAATGCTCAATTGAAGATAATCACCAAGATCTATTAATGTTGATGGCGGGCAGTGATGCCTATCAAAAAACAGCAGAAGAAGAGACAACTGTTCATCATTATGCCAATGTGTTATTTAATAATATGCGTGGTGGCGTGGTCGTTGACCAATATTGGGTGGAAAAACAAGATCTTGTAAAGACTTTAACTAATGCTAATAAAGTAGTTTGTGCAAGGCATGCTAAGTTTTTTGATGCTTTGCCAGAACGTATTGGATATCAAGAGTTATTATCAATAGCGGCAGAACAAAAAGATACACAGCTTGTTCGTTTATGCCATGAGTACCTACCTTTAACTTTCGGCCGTCGTCATGGTGATCCAAGTCGCCCATGGAATCATTTCGAAATTAAATTGAAAGATGAGAACGGTGATAGGCTACTTTCTTACCAAGGTAACTGGCGTGATATTTTCCAGAACTGGGAAGCATTGGGGCTAAGTTACCCTAACTTTATCAAATCATTTATCTCTAAATTCGTTAACGCATCAACTGTCGATGGTTACAACCCTTACCGTATTACTAAAGGCGGTGTTGATTGGGAGATGCTGGAAGAAGATGATGCTTGGAGTAATATTGGTTACTGGGGTGATCATCAGATTATCTACCTTCTTAAGTTCCTGGAATTATCTAAAAAATATCAACCAGCAGAGCTAAATGAACTTTTAAGCACAGAGATTTTCAGTTACGCCAATGTGCCTTATGAAATTGAAGGTGTTGAAAAATTATTTGCAGATCCAAAAAACACTGTGATTTTCAATAATGATAAACAGCGCATTATCGAAGAGCGTGTTATACAGCTAGGCAGTGATGGTCGATTATTATTGGATGCTGATCGCAATGTTTATATGGTTAACCTAACTGAAAAGTTATTGGTTCCTTTACTGGCTAAACTCGGTAACCTCGTTGTTGACGGCGGTATTTGGCTAAATACGCAAAGACCCGAATGGAATGATGCTAATAATGCGATCGTTGGTACCGGTCTTTCTATGGTGACCTTGTACTACATGCGCCGTTATGTTGCTTTTTTACAAGATCTTTTAAAAGACAATACGATGGAAGTTGAACTTTCATCTGAGCTAGCGCAGTGGGTTACACAAACATCAAAAATCCTTCAGGAAGCGAATGCACTGATTCAAGATAAGAACATCAATGCACAAACGCGTAATGATGTGCTAAGAAATCTTGCCGTCGCTGCTGCGGATTACCGCGCTGCTGTTTATAAAAATGGTTTCTCAGGTAAAACAACAATTGACTGCGCGGCTATCAACCAAATGTTAAATGTGAGCCTGCAAGTAATTGATGAAAGTATTCAGACCAATCTACGTCAAGACGGTTTGTACAATGCTTATAACATCATTAAATATACGTCCGACAGTGTTAATGTTGATCTGCTCTACCCTATGCTTGAAGGTCAGGTAGCGGTATTGTCTTCTGGTGTTTTAAAACCTCAGCAAGCTGTGGAGTTATTAGATAAATTATATGCAAGTGAAATGTTCCGTGCAGATCAGCAAACTTTCATGCTCTACCCGGATCGTGATTTAACGCGCTTTGCTAACAAAAACTTTATTGCTGCAGAACGTGTAAAAGGAAATGCATTACTTAACGCTATGGTTGCAAAAGGTGACCGCCGCATCATTGAAATTGATGCTGCAGGTGCTTACCATTTCAACGCTAATTTCGAAAATGCAGGTGTTCTATCAAAGGCGCTTAAAAATGTTGAACCGGATTACGCTGAAGCAGCTAACAGTACCTCTGATGTATTAGCTTGCTATGAAGAAGTATTTAACCATCAGGCATTTACAGGCCGTTCAGGAACAATGTTCGGCTATGAAGGTTTAGGTTCAATCTACTGGCATATGGTCTCTAAATTACTACTGGCTGTTCAGGAGAACTATTTTGCTGCATGGAAAGAGGATTCAGAGTCAGCTGCGACGCAACAACTGGCTGAATACTACTATAAAGTACGTTTAGGTATTGGTTTTAACAAAACACCGGATGTTTACGGTGCATTCCCCACTGACCCGTATTCTCATACACCCAAGCAAGCGGGTGCTCAACAACCTGGCATGACAGGGCAAGTAAAAGAAGAGATTTTAACGCGCTTTGGTGAATTAGGTTTAATTGTTGAAGAAGGGCAAATATATTTCCAACCATCTCTGCTTAAAGAGACTGAGTTTTTATCTGCTAGCTCACAATTTGAATTCATTAATTTACATAGTGAACAGCAAAGCATCGCGCTTGCAGAAAAACAGTTGGCATTTACTTACTGTCAGGTTCCTTTTGTGTATGAGATCGTTGAAGAAGGGGCGGCTAGAGTCGAGTTGATAAATGAAATCGGTGAAACGCAGCAGTTCAACCAATTATTACTTAGTAAAATGGTTAGTCGTCAGATATTTTCTCGCAGCGGTGGTATTAAAAAGATCACTGTTTCCATTCCGGCAACTATGTTGCTGAAAACACACGAGGTGTAATCATTGTGACAAGTCACCTGTTAGAGGTGTCTGCTTATGATGCGGCGGGTTATTCTCCCGTCGTTAACTTTCAGACATGGCGAGTTGCAATGCTCAATTATATTGATGAGTTGGAGCCTGATAAAATAGATAACTTTCAGTGCCATAACGAAACCGATGAAGTTTTTGTATTGCAATCAGGTAAATGTATCTTATTTTGTGCTGAGCTCGATATTAAAAATAATATTATTGATATCATAAGTTGGGATATGGAAATCAACAAAACCTACAATATCAAACGTGGCATATATCATACGCACACGCTTAGTGAAGATGGCAAGGTTTTGATTGTGGAAAATAGTGATACAAATGATGCTAACTCACCATCAATAATTATTGATGATACTATTCGTCACCAGTTGGTAAACATAACGTCGGAGTTATGGGGCTAATTATTTTCAGTTATTATTAAAGGCAGTTTATCTGCCTTTTTTTTCGTCTTGTTTTATGTAAATAGTGCAAGCAGGCCAGCCGTCACTTTATCAATTCCACCTGCTAGCTGATTTAAGAACAATAAGTGATCGAGATCCTCGCAGAGATACCCCTTGGAAAAAAATACAGAGCTTATTTACTCTTTCAACGGAGGCTTGCCTTTAGCTGCGCTATTACCTACTTTAATTTTTTGACTGAATTTCGGATGATCAACTCGGGGGCCAATTTATTGTTTAGTGTATAAGTTTTTTTACTGACTAAAGAGAGTACGCAGTTAGCCGCTTCAATGCCCATCTCTTTAACCGGAAAGTTAACGGTCGTGAGTTCAGGTCTAATATGTTGGCTATAGGTGTCATTATCGTAACCAACAAGAGAAAGCTCATCACCAACAGAGATCTTCCTTTCACTGCAAATATCGTAGACAGCTAGCGCGATATTGTCGTTTTGGCAGAAAATGGCCGTAATTTCTTTATTACGATCCAGTAAACGCCTGACCGTTTCATGATTGCCTTTATGATCAAAACGGCCTTCGGCAATCAGGTTAGCATCATACGCTATACCGTACTCTGCAAGTGCATTTCGGTAGCCTTGTAAACGGTCTCGGCTGTCAATTTTGCTAAGCTGCCCAGTGATGCAGGCAACCTTGTTATGGCCTGATTCAATTAAATATTTTGTTGCAAGGTATCCACCAAGCTCATTATCAATGCAGATACACTGCTGAGCTAATTCGGGGATATAGCGGTTCAAAATAATTGTCGCTTTAGTCTCATTGGCTATTTTGATTAATTCATCATCAGATAACATATCAGAATGAATGATTAACCCATCAACTTGCTTAGATTGCAGAAATCGAATCGAGTCAATTTCTTTTTCTTTTGATTCCTGACCACTGGTAACAATTAAATGCATATTTTTTTTACGAACCGTATCTTCAGCGTTATGCATCAAAGGGCCGTAGAAAGGGCCTTCAAGTGAGCCAACTAACATGCCAATACTGTTTGAACGGCTAGATGCGAGCGCCTGTGCAAATGAATTTGGTTTATAACCCAGTTTTTCAATGGCTTCAAATACCTTGATTTTATTTGCTTCTTTAACCGTAGCATGGCCATTTAACGCTCTTGAAACCGTCGCCTGCGAAACTTGGGCAAGTTCCGATACTTCTTTAATAGTGATCAACTGACTCTCCTGTAATATGTTTATTAAATGCCGTGAACTGGGAGGGACGGATAAATAATGGTCACGCAGTTTACAGCCGATTATCTTATTTCTTAATATTGAACTTAGGAGCCACACAGCGCAAGCGCTTTCGTTGCGTTCTGATGAGCGTCGCATATAATATGAAAATTATATACATACCTTGACTCTATGTCGGTGCTTTTAAAATAGCGCATATATATCAGCGCATTATCGTTCTGATATCGTTCTGATTTTAGAGGATTACATTAGTTCAGTCGAGACTTTTAATCTTGTGACTAAACTCACACTCGCGGCCTGGTTTTAGTGATGTCGCTCACTTTATGTCGTGTAGTTTCTCTTTATACTTGGTTTCGAAATTAGCCAACAGGTAATTAATTGTTTATACACTTTATCAATCTATATTTGGTTATTTTAAAACAGAAAAAGAAAGCGCTTGCATGATGCTTGGTTTTGACATTAGCCAACGGGTAATTAAGTGTTTATACACTTTACAAATCCCGATTGGCTATTTTTAAAACAGAAAAAGAAAGCGCTTGCATGATGCTTTGTTTATTGAATTCGAAAAAACTATAAAACTATAAAATTATGGAGTTACTATGAAATTATCAAAAATCACCTTAGCATGTGCCTTAGCAGCTGGTATGGCAGCACCTCAAATTGCTAGTGCGGATGACGCTTTTGAGTTCCACGGTTATGCACGTTGGGGCACTCAATATGAACAAGATGGTAATAAACAGATCGCGGCTGATGGTCAAACTGGTAATGCTGCAGGTCGTCTAGGTAATGAAGGTAACGGTGGTGAGTGGCTTTTCGTTAAAAGATTTGAACCTGAAAACGCTACTAAATGGGATCTTGGCCTGATGATTGATGATTGGGGCAATGGGCTTGGAGTTAAACAAGCGTATGCTGGCGCATCTAATATTTGGGCATCTCAATCTGATGCCTATGTCTGGGCTGGTCGTGTTTTCCATTCACGTATGCAACAGGGTTTAACTGATTACTATCTTTCTATACAAGATGGTCAGGGCGCGGGTATTAAAGGGCTTAACCTTGGCTTTGCAACCCTTGAATTAGGTTTTGTTGATGCTAATGACGGTGCAAATTTTGCTGTTACTTCTAAATTAAGCAATATCAAATTAGGCGATGAGCTTAACCTGGATATTATTGCCAACTATGGTTTTACTGATGATACGGTAGTGGATCCTATTGATGCTTATCTATTGGTTGCAAAACTAAGTGGTTGGGGACAAAACGCATACTACCGTCACTCTGATAACACAGAGAACAGCCTTTCTTGGGGCCGAGTAGAAGGGTTGTCATCAGATTATCTTAGTGTTGACGGTAGCTTTAACTTAGCAGAACGCACCAACCTAGAGTATCTTGCTTCATACCACATGATTGATGAAGCTGCAGATAGCGGTGATCGCGATACAATGAATATCGTGCTTCGTCCTACCCATGCTTGGAATGAAATCCATTCAACATGGTTAGAAGCCGGTTACTCATTTGTTGATTATGACAATGGTGATGAAAGTTCTGCAGCTAAATTGACATTATCGCAAAACATCGCAGTAGGCGGCGTTACTTGGGCTCGTCCAATGTTACGCTTCTATGTGACTGCTGGTCAGGAAGAAAATAGAGCTGGTGAAACAGAAAATCCTGTTATTGCTGGTGCAATGTTTGAAGCTTGGTGGTAGGCCGATAATTTAGATAATTCACAGCTAACTAGTTAGTGATAAACTACAAAGGCAGCAATCAACCGATTGCTGCCTTTTTATTTAGAGGATAGAATATTGAAAAACTTATATATTGTGCTATTAGCTAGTTTATTGGCCGCTTGCTCCTCATCTGATAATTTTGTTATGGACTCCTTTCGAACTTTGGATACGCCATATGCCG
>NZ_JBLIEK010000146.1:0-7089 GCF_047632995.1 Psychromonas sp. | reverse complement strand
ATGGTTAATGTGATGGAGATGGCGACACCGACAACAATAGCTTCACGCCAGCCCATGGTTAATAAAACTAAAATAATGACCGCGCTGGTAGCGAAGATAAGTTTGCCAATTAAGGTGTTGGATTTGTCATTGGCGGTGGCGCCATAATCGCGCGATATGGTGGTTTGTATGTTATCTGGGATTAACACATTGTGAATTTCACCGAGACGCTTTTCTATCGCGTTGGTCACATCGACCGCATTTTTGCCCGGCTGTTTGGCTATTGCCACTGTTACCGCGGGATATAATTTGCCATTTTCCCCGTGCCACACATTTTCACTGGGAATATCGGCGGACAGTGATATATCAGCAACATCTTGCAGATAAACAGGAAACCCCTGATTAACGGATACAATCAGTTTTTTTATCTCGGAAATATTTTGTAAAAACTGTCCGGTTTGAACTTTTATCTGCTGATTGTTTTGCACTAACGAGACAACGGATGAGCTGGCATTATTGCTCGCTAATACGCGGGTAATGGCATCATAACTGACCGCAAAACTGTTCATTTTAGCGGGATCGATACGGATATTTACGGTTAACAGATGACCGCCAATGGTGTAGATGTCGCGTGTGCCGTCGATATGTTTGAGCTCGCTTTCAAGCCCGTGTGCAACCTGCGTTAATTGCTGCGCGGTGACTGCGTTATCGTGAGACCAAAGCGTTATTGAGGAAATAGGTACATCATCAATTGCTCGTGGCTTTATTAATGGCTGACCAATACCGGCATGTTTAGGGAGTTTATCCATATTGGAATAGATTTGATTATAAAGATTGACAATCGCATCATTACGACCCTTACCCACTTCAAAAATAACAATGATCATGGCACCGTCTGGTTGTGAAAAAGAGTAGCTGGTATCGACCCCTTTAATCTCTGAAATAACCTGTTCCATCGGGATGGTCACCAGGTTTTCAACCTCCTTGGGAGAGGCGCCGGGAAAAGGGATAAAGATATCGGCAAAGGTTACGTCTATTTGTGGCTCTTCCTCTTTTGGAGTCACCATAATGGCGAAAAAACCCAATAATAAACCAACAATAGCCAGCAGTGGGGTGATCGCTGAACCTTGGAAGTAACGGGCAATTTTTCCTGAAATATTGAGTTGTTCATTCATTGTTTTGACTCCAATCTTGGAAAATTTTTATCCGCTAAAAATACCCCTGAAACATTCAGCTGTGCATTCACTGTTTTGACTCCAGTTGTTGCAGTTTTTTATACGCATCAATACTGATTAAATCCCCATCCTGTAAGCCTGCGAGAATTTCCACATAACCCTCGTGTGTTTTACCTAAACGCACTTGCGTTAATAGCGCTTTGCCTTTTATATCGCGATACACCGCATTGAGCTCATTATTATTTAAAACTGCACTGGTCGGAATAAAGATAGATTGACGAGAACCACTAATAAATTGTGCTTTTACCCACATACCGGGCAGTAGGAGTTGCTCTGTTTCGGGGAGTTCAATACGCACTTTAAATGCATGGGATTGCAGATCTGCATAATTAAATAGCGTTACTTTATCTGAAAAAAGCTGTTTACCATCATTGAGTGTTATCACAAATTTAGGATTTTTATGCAATGCGTCAAGATGACGCTGTGGAATTTCTGTAACGGCCCGTAGTTTTTGTAATGACATCCCCGAAAAAAGGGGTTGTCCTGGATTGATTGTTTCCCCAATCTCTATATGACGTGCTGTTACGAAGCCTGAATAGGGGGCTTTAATAATAGTATAATCAAGCGATTCTTTGGCTTTATTTAAATTGGCTTGAGCTGCCATGGTTAATTGTTTGTTGGTTTTAGCCGCCGCTTCAGCCTGGTCTAACTGGCCTTGTGAGATAGCCCCTTTAGGGAAAAGTTTTTTATAACGCTGGTAAGTTAGCATCGATTCGTTATATAAGGCTCTGCTTCGCAACAGCTCCGCTTCAGCCACTGCCAATACCGCGCCCTGCTCTGTATTGGTCATCTCCAGTAATACACTGCCTTGCTCAACATAGTCGTTAGTATCGAAGTATATTTGGCTTACGCGTCCACTGGTTTGTGCTGATAAGGTTGCTTTATTGATCGCTTCAATAGTGGCATCGAGGACCACAACTTGCTCTTTTATTTCGTTTTTTACGGTAAACAGGTCAGATGAAAATGAGGGTAAACAAACTAGCAGTAAACTAAGTGCTATTAATTGTGGTGATTTTTTAAAAAAATAATGATTCATCTTTATATCCTTAATTAGATATAGTTATCAGTTAAATGAAATATATCACAGCTAATTTAGAATGTTCTAATGTTTAAAGTGTAACTGGTCGACTCAGTAATTAAAT
Source organism: Psychromonas sp. (assembly GCF_047632995.1). Lineage (GTDB taxonomy): Bacteria > Pseudomonadota > Gammaproteobacteria > Enterobacterales > Psychromonadaceae > Psychromonas. The sequence continues at coordinate 4,733 of NZ_JBLIEK010000146.1, read as the reverse complement.
TTAGTTATCAATCGTTCATAAATCCATTACTATTCTTCTTTAATCATAAACTTATTAAAGAAGGCATATGCTGATGAAGGCAACCAATATTGAAAACTTATTAAATATTATGGAACAACTGCGCTCTCCTGAAAATGGCTGCCCTTGGGATATGAAACAGACGTTTGATACGATTGTGCCCCACACCATAGAGGAGGCTTATGAAGTTGCTGAGGCGATAGAGCAGAAAGATTTTGCCGATTTAAAAGGAGAACTAGGGGATCTGTTATTTCAAGTGGTGTTTTATGCGCAAATGGCAAAAGAGCAAAACCTGTTTGAGTTTAACGATATTATTGACACTCTAAATGAAAAGTTAGTGCGTCGTCATCCGCATGTATTTGCACAAACTGAGTTTGCCGATGAGCAGGAAGTTCACGCTAATTGGGAAGCGGAAAAAGAGAAAGAGCGTGCCAAGAAGGCGTATTCTGAACATAAGATTAGCAGTGCCCTCGATAATATCCCGTTAGCCTTACCCGCATTAAACCGGGCTTATAAAATTCAAAAACGTTGTGCAAACGTGGGGTTTGACTGGAAGACGCTGGAGCCTGTGGTCGCTAAGATAAAAGAGGAGATTGACGAAGTTTTAGTGGAAGTTGAACGTGATGATTTAAGTGAACCACAAAGGCAGCTACGTATTGAAGATGAGTTAGGGGATCTGTTATTTGCCAATGTGAATTTAGTACGGCATCTTAACTGCTCGCCTGAGCAGGTGTTGCGTCAAGCAAATAAGAAATTTGAGAAACGGTTCCGTTTAGTTGAATTGGAAGTGTCAAAAAGTGGCCTGCAGTTAACTGATTATTCACTGGAAGAGTTAGAGGTGATTTGGGGGAAGGTGAAAAAACAATTGAATGAGTGAGCACTGCTTAATCAATAGCAATAAAAATATTTACTACTATTTTATCCGCTTTATAGGGAAAGAAATAAGCAGTTCAAAAATTATTAAATGGACTCACTCCTATTTTTAAGTAAATAGGTATAAAAGATTGTCGAAAATGAGAGGTTTTGCTACAATGTCTTCCCATCTAAATGTTCAAAATTATCATTTATAATTACAGTCAATTAGTTCGCTAACTTAATTCAGCACTTATTTACAGGCTGATGTTTTTTTATGTTTCCGTTTTAATACTTAAACTTAATTATTGATGAATAAAAGTTTCTTTTTTTAATTCCTAAACTCTCAGGGTTACTATGACGACAAAATATATTTTCGTAACTGGTGGTGTTGTTTCATCACTAGGTAAAGGTATTGCAGCAGGTTCACTGGCTGCTATTCTAGAAGCTCGAGGTCTGGACGTAACGATTTTAAAACTTGATCCGTATATCAATGTTGATCCTGGCACAATGAGTCCAACGCAACATGGTGAAGTTTTTGTAACTGATGATGGCGCTGAGACAGATCTTGATTTAGGGCATTATGAACGTTTTATTCGTACCAAAATGACGGCCCTTAATAACTTTACAACCGGACGTGTTTACTCTGAAGTGTTGGCAAAAGAGCGTCGTGGTGATTATCTTGGTGCAACGATTCAGGTGATTCCGCATATCACTAACGAGATTCAAGAACGTATTGTTGCTGGTGGTAAAGGTCATGATATTGCCCTCGTTGAATTAGGGGGGACAGTAGGTGATATTGAATCACAGCCGTTCCTGGAAGCGATTCGCCAATTGGGTTTAAAAGTGGGGCGTGAAAATGTAATGTACATGCACCTCACATTATTACCTTACCTGAAAACTGCGGGAGAAGTTAAAACTAAACCAACACAGCATTCCGTAAAAGAATTGCGCAGTTTAGGTATTCAACCAGATATATTGGTCTGCCGCTCTGAAGTGAATATTCCCATTAACGAACGCGAGAAGATCGCCCTGTTCTGTAATGTGCAAGAACAATCTGTCATTTTATTACGCGATGTAGATTCTATCTACAAAATCCCCGCTTTATTAAAAGCACAAGGTCTTGATGAGATTTGTGTAAAACGTTTTGGCTTAGATTGTCCAGAAGCAAATTTAAGCGAATGGGAAAAAGTGGTTTCTGAAGAAGCTAATACGTCAAATGAAGTTGTAATTGGCATGGTCGGGAAATATATTGAACTGCCAGATGCTTATAAATCAGTCAATGAAGCGCTTAAACATGGCGGCCTGAAAAATGCGGCATCTGTGAAAATAAAATATATCGACGCGCAGGATGTTGAAGTTAGAGGTACCTCTATCTTAGCGGGCGTTGATGCGATTTTAGTACCTGGCGGTTTTGGTGAACGCGGTATTGAAGGTAAAATTATGGCGGCTCAATACGCCCGTGAAAATAAGATACCTTATTTAGGTATCTGTTTAGGTATGCAGGTTGCTATAATTGAGTTTGCACGAAATGTCGCCGGTCTTAAAAATGCTCATTCAACGGAATTCAAGGCTGATTGTGAACAGCCTGTTGTTGGCTTGATCACTGAATGGATTGATAAAACCGGTGAAGTGGAGCAACGCACAGAAAACTCTGATTTGGGCGGAACGATGCGCGTGGGTGCACAACTTTGTCACCTGAAAAAGGGTTCTAAAGTACAAGAGATGTACGGAGCGAAAGAGATTTTTGAGCGTCACCGCCATCGTTATGAGGTAAATAATAATTTATTACCTATTCTAGAGAAAGCGGGACTCGCTGTTACTGGTTTATCTGAAGATAAAAAATTAGTCGAAATTATTGAGATCCCAAATCACCCTTGGTTTGTTGCTGCTCAATTCCATCCGGAGTTCACATCGACCCCAAGAGATGGGCATCCTTTATTTAAAGGGTTTATAAAATCTGCGATAGATCATCAACAAGGTAGATTTAAATAGTTTTTGTTGACCGGATCGCTATAGTTTGTTAAAAATTTAGCAATTAAAGTGTTATTGAGTGACAATGTAAGTTTTAATCTTATTTTTAAATACAATTAAAGGAACAATTATGTCTAATATCGTAAAAGTACTTGGTCGTGAAATCATGGATTCACGTGGTAACCCAACTGTTGAAGCTGAAGTTCATTTAGCTGACGGTTCAATCGGTATGGCCGCAGCTCCATCAGGTGCTTCTACTGGTTCACGTGAAGCTTTAGAATTACGTGACGGTGATAAAGCGCGTTACTTAGGTAAAGGTGTTCTTAAAGCAGTTGCTGCTGTAAATGGTCCAATCGCAGAAGCACTACTTGGTAAAGATGCTACTGCTCAAGCTGAACTTGATCAAATCATGATCGATTTAGATGGAACTGAAAACAAAGCTAAATTTGGCGCAAACGCTATCCTAGCTGTTTCTCTAGCTGCTGCTAAAGCGGCTGCAGTATCTAAGAAAGTGCCTCTATACGCTCACATTGCTGATCTTAACGGTACTCCTGGTGTTTACTCTATGCCTCTTCCAATGATGAATATCATCAATGGTGGTGAGCATGCAGATAACTCTGTTGATATCCAAGAGTTCATGATCCAACCTGTTGGCGCTTCTACTTTCCGTGAAGGTCTGCGTATGGGTGCTGAAGTATTCCATAGCCTTGCTAAAGTACTTAAAGCTGACGGTCACTCAACTGCTGTTGGTGATGAAGGTGGTTTTGCTCCAAACCTTCCATCTAACGCTGCTGCACTTGCTGCAATCAAAGTTGCTGTTGCAAACGCGGGTTACGTTCTAGGTAAAGACATCACTCTAGCGATGGATTGTGCTGCATCTGAGTTCTATAACAAAGAAACTGGCATGTACGAACTTAAAGGTGAAGGTAAAACTTTTACTGCTAAAGAGTTCAACTACTTCCTTGAAGGTCTTGTTAACGATTACCCAATCGTTTCTATCGAAGATGGTCTTGACGAGTCTGATTGGGATGGTTTCAAACACCAAACTGAACTACTAGGTGATAAAATTCAACTAGTAGGTGACGATCTATTCGTTACAAACACTAAGATTCTTGCTCGTGGTATCAAAGAAGGTATTACTAACTCTATCTTAATCAAATTCAACCAAATCGGTTCTTTAACTGAAACTTTGGCTGCAATCAAAATGGCTAAAGATGCTGGCTTTACTGCAGTTATCTCTCACCGTTCTGGTGAAACTGAAGATTCAACAATTGCAGATCTTGCTGTTGGTACTGCTGCAGGTCAAATCAAAACGGGTTCATTAAGCCGTTCTGACCGTGTTGCTAAGTACAACCAACTTCTACGTATTGAAGAAGCTCTAGGTTCAAAAGCACCTTACAAAGGTCTTGCTGAAGTTAAAGGTACTTTCAACTTTTAATCTAAACTAATTTATTAGTTAAGATAATTGCTGAAATGAAATCCTCACTTATGTGGGGATTTTTTTTGCCTGTGATTTATTGCACCTAGAAGCACATTAAGCCGCAATGCCCGTGTTGCTGCTCTTTGTTAACTACGGGAACCAACTTCACCATATTGAAGAAGTGCTTGGCGAAAAAGCACCTTACAAAGGTCTTGCTGAAGTTAAAAACCAGTAATTAGCGGTTTTTAGTTTTATTACCGTGCTCGGCATGGGAATATAGATCCTCGGCTTAGATCGTTTTTTTTGTCTGTGATTTATAAATTATTTTAATGGGAAATTTGTATGAATATAGTTGTAGAGCTGCTTGGGTGGACAAGTGTCGCTTTTTATATTTTATTATTGCTATTTAATGGTATGAAAAATATGCGCCTGGCTTCTTTTCTTTCGGTTGCGAATGATGTGAGCTGGG
>NZ_JBLIEK010000145.1:0-7098 GCF_047632995.1 Psychromonas sp. | reverse complement strand
CAGTTGAGACTCCCAAAACTTGTGTAGCATGTTTATAAATTATTTTTGGTAGCATTTTTGCCAATCGGCGCCTGATACCTGAAAACTGACCATTTAAATGGCTATCTAAATGCATCCGTTCACAAATAATAGTTGGATAGTACCCTAAAATTTTTCCTATGAGGATATTACTGATATTCGCTCTAACTAAAAAGCTAATGCAAATGGCAGGCTTCAATGCGCGACAAAATAGAAATAAGTTATATAAGCTCTTCAGAAGACTTCGCTTACTATCAAGTACATGGACTGTTATCTGAGCTGGGATTTCTCGAACTAAAGGTTCATCGTCGAGTAACACTAAATGAACGTCGTAAGTGGAATACAAATCTTTTAAGTATAAAATATTAACTAATGCTCTTTCTGCTCCTCCATAACCTATTGAATTTATTATGAAAAGAGCTTTTGGTTTTATTTTGTTCAACATGCAATCCTTTCAATTATAAAGATTTAAACCAATCCCATATCCCCAGTGAAAAGTTATCAAACAGATTAATGCCCAGTGCAGACTTCAGTAAATATAAAGCCAGCAAACCGATGATTAGCGAGACACAAAGAAAACCAGCAAGAAAAACTGCGCTAATTATTTTTGATGCTTTTTGTTCTGCGCGACTTAATTCTCGATTGTTTTTACCCGCGATAAAAACGTAGTAATAGCGAAATTTAAACCAAGGTATTGTGCCTCTTAAATCGACTGTGTGATTACGCCACTGACGATTAACACTGGCGTTTCTGAGGTAGGATAATTGTTCTTCGGTAAAGGTTTCCTTTACTCGGTCTGGCACCTTAGCAAGTAAGTGTTGTAACGCAGGATCCTCATGCAACGAAGCAGGGCGGTTAATGGCCATTTTGTATCCTTCCACTAGTTATCGAACGCGACCTTTTACTTAAATTGGATTTGCTAATTAGCGCCAGAGCTAGAAAAACAATAAAATAACTGGCGTTAGCTGGAGCTTGCAGCGGAAAATCCACACTCATATGGATCAACATGCCAAGTGTCGCCATTAAACTCGCAAATGCCGCACCTTTGTACATCGCATTTTTACGCTTTTTGATAACACTGAGTGCACTAGCAAAACAAAGTAGCACAATGGCAACTAAACATGAAAAACTGACAAAACCGTATTCGATTAAGGTTTGCAGATAGTCGTTATGTGCTTGGTCATAAAACGGATATACATCGGCTTTTTTATAGGACGGAAAAACGCTATAAAAACTGCCACCACCACTTCCCATTAAAGGATAATCAGCAATAATAACCGAGGCATCTATAACCACTTCGTCTCTGCCTTCTTGACTCAAACTGGTTTCAACTAATCGTTCCTGCACCTTATCCAATCCAAACCAAGAACTCACTATTAATAAATCGATAATGATCATACTGATCACCAAGATGCTTAATCCCTTTGAACGTTGTTTATCTGCAAACAACGCATAAATCCCTACTATTGTTAAAGCTGCAAAAAAAGCAGCATTACCCATCCTTGAACGTGACATAACCAGTGCGATAACCATGATGGCTAAACAAATTCTTACTAGTGCTTTATTTCCTAGCAAACTTGAAACAATCACCCTCGACCAATCTCGGCCAGACATGGATTGGTTGTTATTTAAGCTTGCTATAATCAATCCAGTACCAGCAGACAAGCAAAGCATAATGAAGTTAGCAAAATGGTTTTTATACACAAAACTGCCAGTGGCCACTTCTGAAATGGGAAGGTTAAAAATCAAACTGAATTTTGTGCCTAGTAATATTTCTAGAATTCCGTACAGGCCCTGCAACGAGCCAACAATTAACATCAGGGTCAGTACTTTCTTCACCCTTTTTTCATTGTTAATTAATATTAAGCTACACAAAAACAAACAGAAGTAGGCAAAGCTTTTTAATAAACTAACCTTGCTTTGGCCAACGTCTGTACTTAAATACATGTTCTGGACATCGTTGGAAACATTGGCTTTTGGTGAAAGTATGTCAATTATAAACTCAGGTAACGGAATAACCTGCAAAGTGGCAAATATTAAAAACACCAGCCAGATTGAAATAACGGTTTTAAATTTCTTTAAACCTAAAAACAACTCATCTTTTTTTAAGAATATACAGCCAAACATCAGTAGAAAAATTGAAATTTGTAAAAGACTCCAAGCCCAAGGTCTATTCGAACCTAAAGGTAATGGAGCCCAAAATAATGTCGCTAAGAGGAAAGCAAATAAGATGGAATGCAGTGAATATTTCAAAGTAAAACAGTAACTCGGTCTTTTATATTTTTAACAATTCTAACCGTTTGTTCTACAAAAATACCAGACTATTCAATAGTAGTTTAATAAACACTGTTTTTAGAAGCTGCGGCATCCATGGGGTAACACTTTTTGCCAAGTATTAACCTTGCACTTTCACCGACTTATTCGCGCCCATAAAAAAAGCCAAACATTTGTTTGGCTTTCAATTCTCTAAACTTTTTAAATACTAGTTAACCTAAACTCAAGTTAGTTAGTCGAAGCTGTGGGATCTCCGCCACCAGTTCCGCCTGCACCAATACCAACACCAACAGGCGCAGCCAATGCTAGCGCTACTGGACCACCGGCAGCCGTTGCTTCACTCACTGTTGTAGGATCTGCGCCAGCACTTATTGCTGCTAGCAACGCTTGATCTGAATCCATCTCGCCACTCATTACGGCAGCATTAATGACTTCTTGTGCAAAATCTGGGTATAGACCAACGGTTAGATTGATAATATTAATAATATTCTCTGGTGAACTTTCTATTGTTGCTTTAGTTGCCTCAAACAGACTGTTTACAGTCACCATATTGCGCATAAACTCTATAGTATTAAGTTTATCTGTGGTCACTGCTTGAGACGCTTTAGCAGAAAGTAAGGTACTTGTTTCGCTTAATGAATCGTTAATCACTAATACGCTGGATGTAAGCAGAGTCTCACCATTTGCTATTAAAGCTTGAATTGCTTCGTGTACTCTTGTTCCAGGCTGATTTTGATTACCATAAGCAAGAGTGGTTTCAGTTACATCTTGTGCTAAAGCGGTATTCGCTTGCATAATAAAAAACACTAAAAATGTTGCTAATACTCTTTTCATAAAACTTCCTTAATGACAAAAACCTAGACTTTGTGCTGAATCCCTTCTTACAAACTAGGAAATTAACTAATGCAATTAACACAGCATAATACATGCCATTCATAATTTTTTCTTGTGATTTTTAATTAAAACCATATAAATCAGTACAGAGATGCTTAAACAGTAAAATTCATTAAATTTCACATTTTATAAAATGTAAAAAAAGCTGACACATGGAAATAATTTACCCCCCCCCTTGAATAACGTTAGAAAACCAAAGACCAAAGCTTATCAATATATCTCCAGTGTCAATTATAAGTAAGCTTAAACGCTAACATGTAATGCTTTCTGGCTTACCTACCAAATAACCTTGAATATAATCAACATTCATTGCTTGTAAAGTGGTTGCTTCTTCTTCAGTTTCTATTTTTTCAGCAATGACTTTAATCTTAAGTCCATGGGCAATATTCACTAAAGAATGGACAAAAAGTTGATTGTCTTTTTCGATGTGAATATTTTTGGTAAACCGTCCATCTAGTTTTAAGTAATCAGGTTTTATTGCCCGTAAATGGGTCACAGAGGCAATTTGTGCACCAAACCGCTCGATTGTTATTTTTACCCCTAAGTTTTGCACTTTTACGATAAAACTTAAAAAGTTGTTGGTATCACTAAAAAGGCAACGTTCAGGAATTTCTAGCACCAAATGAGAGCACTGCGCACCTAATTGGGTAAGTTGAGTGACAAACCAATTCTGAAAAGAAGGTTTGAGTAATGACAATCGAGAAATATTTAAGCCTACTTTGCCACTTTGATTTGAAAGTTTTTTAAAAGCACAGCGTACTAATAACTCATCTAGTTTTTGATAAAAATCGAGCCTAATGATGGCTGGGATTAACTCAGCCATAGAGATATATTGTTTGCTATCTGGTTCAGGAAAACGAGCAAACCATTCCTGATAAATCTCATCCCCTGAAAATGACCTAATGGGTTGGGCTATAAAATCCGCGGTATCTTTATCTAACAACGCTTTTATCTTTTCGCGCCAAGTCTCGTTGCTTTTAACGGTTTGAAGTTTATCTACAGCCTGCCATTTTAAAGGGGTAAAGTTTGCTTGAGTGAGCGCACTATCAACTTGTTCCAAAATGGCTTTTTTATGGTCGCCATAATTAAAACTACCCGCAGCAATATGAGCAGTGCCCGATTCATATTCTGACTTCTCAATAGCGTTACATTTATCGATAAGCTGTTGGCACAAATCTAAGCAAATCACCTCGTCAATACCTTCAATAATTAACGCAAAATCGGCACCGTTTAAACGATAAAGCGTAAAGTCTATATCCTGCTTATTTAAGTGCTCAGTTAATAAATCACTCACAGTTCTAATGTAGGCATCACCCTCTAAAAATCCAATATTACGGTTTACTTGATTTAAACTACTTAATCGTACAAACATCAAAAAGCTACTGGTTTGGTGATCAGCATCACTTAAAATCTGCTCAAAGGCTAAGTCAAAAGCGCGTCTATTACCCACTTTGGTTAATTCATCAGAATAAGCAAAGTCACGGTAGCGTTCAGCTTGATTGGTTAATCTACCAAATAAGTCGCTAAGTCGTTCTGACATAAGATTAATCGCATCAACAATAATCCTAAGCTCTAAGGTTTTTGGTTTTAACTCCACTCGGTCAAACTTTTGCTGACTAATGGCCTCAGCCTGTTTAACCACAGCCATAATAGGTATGGTTACCATGCGAACTAACAACCACACAAGCACCAATCCAACCAAAAATAGTGACAATATCAGCTGAAAAGAATCGACGGCATTATCCCATAATTGCCCATAACCAATCCCTGGATTACTTTGTACCGACAACTGTCCGGCCATAGTCCAACCATCGTTTAATTCTGTTACGCGAACCGGGGGAGAAAGAGGGAACAGTTTGATAAACCAACTAGGCACCTGTTCTAGCGAAACAGGGGTGCGCCTTTCTAAAATCACTTTGCCATCTGCATCTTTTAATACCATCGCACTGTAGTAGCCTCGGTCAAAAATGGCGTTTACCATGGTTTCAATCAAAGGCATATCTTCATCGCCAATATAGGGTGTAATCGACATCCCCAGTGAAGTGGCCGTATCTTGCGCATGAGATGTGAGTTGCTGTTCTATAAAGTTTTTTGTATTGCTAACACTTATCCATACTGCACCAATAAAAAGTGCCAAAAATATAGAAAATAAGCTGAGAACAAGTTGTCTCGACAAGGGCATATTATTTATCCTCTTTATTATTTAATTCTTGCAACATACGTTTGTTTAAATCTTCCCACAGGTCATTATTGCCGCCCTTTTGAACTTGAATACCTCGGCCTTGCTCTTTGGCCATCCATAAACCATCACCGTTAAAGCTATATACGGGGCGAAGATCCCGGCGTTTATTCGCGGGTAAAATATCTTTATTGAGATTATCGAGTACCAAAGGGATAGATCTAGGCGTTTCGTAATAGGCCAGCACCATATGCGCCATGTTGTAATTTAAGGCCTTTACGTACATGAGTCGCAGCTTTTCTGTTGGCACCCCCAACGCACGTAAACTGAAGTATTTGGCAATACTAAAGTCTTCACAGTCGCCACCATTTGTGGATAAAAACTCAACCGGGGTCGCCCAATAATCATTTTTGTTCCAATGCTTTAAGTCATCCACAAACTCTAAACGATTAAAAAAACGGTTCACCTCATAAAGCTGGTCAGCAGTGCTTGAATTTTTGTTATCGTCAATCACTTCTTGCCAATCTCTCACTCGCTTTGATGCTTCAACGCCAAAGCGCTCCTGCACTTTTTGAAATAGCGCTTCGTTTAACTGAAACGTAGCCTGAGCACTTAGATGAAAAACAATCCAACAAAAAAAAAGTACACGAGTAAAGAATACAATTCGCATTTTAAATTTGTATGTTATTTGAACAAGCTTTGATAAAGCCACAAGCCTTAAAAAACTGTAAAATAATGCGCATTGTCATATTTGTTTTTTATTCCGTGATTATCTTATGGTTGATAGTACTTTACTCATTGAATATTTATCAAAGTATAAATAAGGCCTTTATTAATTAACTTGGTATTATGATTGCTTATATACCGTTAGAATGAATTTGGCATATAGAGATGTTTGTCGATTAACGATAGACTCCTAACCATTAATTGAGTGAGCGACAGCTCATCATGGAAGCATCAGATTAGAGTAGAATGGAAATCAATGTCAGAGTGTAAAAATAAGTCTATTGCGTTTGTAATTAACTCTCTTGAAGGTGGCGGAGCAGAACGGGTTATCTGTAATTTGTTGCAGACGATGCAAGACTCATTTCAGGCACAAAATTTCAACGTTTATCTTGTTTTGCTTGATAAATTACCAGAACAACAACAATGTCCAAAGTATGTAAAACAAATCACTCTCGACAGTAAGTGTAAGTTAGTCGCCAGCTATTTTCAGTTGAACCAATGGGTTAAAGATAATAAACCAGACTTGCTTGTTAGCTTCTTAACCCGTAGCAATTTGGTAACAACACTTATTGGAAAACGCTTCAAAATCCCGACTATTATTAGCGAACGTGTCAATACTAGTAGCCATTTTGCGACAGCTCGCACTGGGTTTATCAGTAAATTAATCGTCAAAGCAGTTTACCCTAAAGCCAGTTATGTAATACCTGTATCACAAGGGGTAATGCAAGACTTAGTGCAAAACTACGCAGTGCCTCAATCAAAATGCACAGTAATGTATAACGCATACGACCAAGTCGTATTATCTGAAAGAGCCGCGCAGAATGTGACTGACTTGCCTGCAAAACCCTACTTAATAGGGATTGGGCGCTTAATGCCTAACAAAAATTTTAGTTTGCTAATTAATGCTTTTGCAAAAAGTAAAAGTCAGCGAGATTTAGTAATACTAGGGCAAGGGCCTGAATTACCAGTTTTAACTAATTTGGTTAAATCCCTTGGATTAGAAAAAA
>NZ_JBLIEK010000144.1:0-7154 GCF_047632995.1 Psychromonas sp. | reverse complement strand
GAATACTGGCAAGTAAGGGCAAATAGACTGCTGAAGGTGCTGTGCTTCTTCGATTTAATAGCTTAAATAGTAAGATTGTTGGGCAGTATATATTTATTTATTTAATGTGTGAAAATATACATAAATTTCCTTTTAAATTAGCGGTTTGCACATAAAAAGTGTTTAAACGAAACAACAACAGTTGGCTACGTTTCGCTTTGCCAGACAATTTTAGCCAGCAATTTTTGTCCGCTTAAGCGGGGGTTATATTTTAAGGAGAGTTATGTATACGGTTCTATATCGATGGAAGATTCATCATGGTAAACAGGATGCTTTTATTTCAGGGTGGGAAGTTATTACCGATCATTATCTAGCGAATCATGGCGCACTAGGCGCTAGGTTACATAAAATTTCAGATAATAATTTTGCCGCTTATGCACAGTGGGCGTCCAAGGAAGCAAGAGATATTGCTTTCAGTTTAAACGATGCGCCTCAACAAGCAGTAGAAAAAATGCAAGAGAGTATAATTTCGAGTCTATACCCAATTGAAATGTATGTAATTTCGGATAAATTAAACTATAACAAAGCAAAACAATCAAACGCATAAAGATTGTTATCGTTTGTGGCATTTTGTTTAACAATTAAAAGAACAATATACGTATAATTTCAGGACTATTCTTATAATGGGAGTCCTGAACACATTTATTTTTTGGAGCATTTTTTGAACCTGAAACAGATACAAATAGCGATTTATTCGTTATTCTTAACAAATAAATTTGGCTTTAAATTAAATAAGGTGACAACAAATGCCGATAAAAAGAAGCTCCGTTTGGAGTACGCTGTCCGCTTGTTTTCCAAACTTAATATTGAAATCGTAGTTTCTGGCCTTGATAAGGTAAACCCTGACGGCCAATATCTCCTGCTCTCTAATCATCGTAGCATTATCGATCCCTGTGTGATTGAGATGGCTTTAAAAGACACTAATATTTTTGGCTTGTGGGTTGCAAAAAAAGAACTCTATAACTCTTTTTTCTTTGGTAAGTTTGTTCGCAATGGAGGCTCTATTCTGCTGGATAGGGGCTCAAATAAAATGAATCAATTCTTTAAAGATATTAAACAGAGCTTGAGTAATGAGGCTTCAATTTTTATATTTCCCGAAGGCACGCGTAATGTACAGGGCACAGACCTTACAGAGTTTAAGAAAGGGACGCAGCTTATCGCGGTTAAAAATAAGTTGCAGATATTGCCTGTAAACATAAAAACTAATTCAAATACGGCATTAAAAACAGCTATAAAAAACCGTGATAAAAAATTATGCATCGAAGTAGAGTTTGGTGATGTGATCGATTACAAAGATAGATCTATGGATCTTGAGCAGGCATATAGAAAAATGTTTGATAAAAGTAATTAATGAGCAAACCTAATCAGGATAGTGATCATGAAAACAAAGCATGCAACCGGACCGACAAACTGCAATGCGCTTTTTTGGCTACTGATGCAGAGCGGTGCTTTCAGTCTAAATCCCTAATCGATAAGAGTTAAAGATGAAGAGTAAGCTGAAAAATTTATCAGAGATTGTCGCTAGGGCGAGCGATTTGTTCTATAGCAAGTTTAATAGCATCAATACGTTAATGGGAATAATGGATAAAACCTTGCGAAATCAAGGTATGCAAGCGGATGCCATTACCATTGATTGTATTGCTCAAGATAAGAAAATAGTTATCCTCATTCATGATGATAAGCCAGATGTTGTAGATATAGCTTTGGGTAATAAAGAAGGGGATATTTATTCATCCTCTGAATACGAAATTAGCGCAATATCAGAAGCTGTTATTGTGGAAATGATGGAAGCGAATTTCATTTCATAATTGTTGTCGTTAAATCTAACAAGCTAAATCACAGGATCCATAATGGCTAGCGCTGTTTTTGCTAAACCCCCAAAATAGCATGAATCTATGCGCCAGAGTTTGAGGCGTTGAGATAGTATATTAATTATTTTGCAGGGTTTTTAGCTATTTCCATGGGTTGGAAATGCAGTGGCCAGAGCCTTAACAATGGTTAGAGTGCAATATTGAAACTCTATTTTTCTAATATTTGGTTGTTAGAGCAATTCTACAGCCTCGTTACAAGTCTGGAATATAATGTGCGTATACTCAAAGCAGAAAAAAATCATATACCTGGAATAGCGCTGATATACAAAAAATGCTTTCCGCGTGAAAGTATGCATCGAGAATGGATCGCATCCACATACGCCAGCTTTCCTAGAGCATCATATTTTATTGTTGAAATTGAAGGCGAAGTAGTTGCATATATTCTTTGGTGCTTTAAGAATGGCTTTAGAGAGCAATCTATACTTGAGCTGGAGCAAATTGGAGTGGCCCCGGAGTTCCGTGGAAAAGGTATCGCTAAAGATCTAATCAAAAAATCTTTCGAACTTATATCTGCGGAAGTGAGCAGATTAAACCTAAACATTAAAAGTATAATTGTCACCACAAGGGAAGGTAATCATGCAGAAGCAATTTATAAATCTGCTCTTGGAGTAGAGCGCGTTGCGCTCATCAAAGGTTATGGCTCTGGCGATGAAGTTATATTATTAAAAAGCATTGAGACTTCGTAATAATGTTCAAAATTCATATAACAAATCTTTAAATCGGGCAGGTAATAGTTGACCTTGATATGTACTTAAAAGAGGTCATCTTAATGGGGCCTGGAAGGAAACTGTTTTTACTAATATTGTGCGCTACATAAAGCAGGGTGAAATTCAGCCGGTTTTAGCGCAGACCTTTCCGTTACCTTCAATCGCTGCGGCCCAAAAAGCGTTTCTTAGGAAACACTCTGGTAATGCCAGAGGTGATGGCCTAACGTCAAATAATTCCCTACACGCCGCAATAAACTGATTCATCACTCAATTTAATCAATCCCTTCGTAAAAATTTAATAATCCATTGAATATCAACTATATGTGAATTATTGTGGTTTTTATTTTAAATAAAGTGGGCTGGAATTGACTGATTCTAAAGCCTTGTTAGGTCAACTCGTGGTGCTAATGATGGAAATTAAGAAATGACCAATTTTGAAAAGATGAGATATATTGGTAGTGGTGCTACATCAGATGTATATTTACACGCTCCAGATAAGGTTATTAAGTTATTCAAAGGCGCTTATAAATTAGAATCAGTAAATTATGAAGCCCGTATTGCAGAATCTATCAACAATTCTAAAATAAATGCGCCGAAATATCATGGGGTAGTTGAAATAAATGACCGTATCGGAATTGTTTATGATTTTATAGAGGGAGAATTGCTCTTTAATGAGCTTATAAGTAAACCATTTAGTGCCATAAAAATAATTAAGAACTTGGCTAGGACTCAGTTCGAATTAAATAAATTAGTTGTTGAGGGGTTACCAAGCCAAACAGAAAGGTTGTCATTTCTAATAAAAGATTCAAATAAAATTCCAGAATATCAGGATCTAATAATTGCAGAGTTAAATAATATCTCTCAAACAACATATGTTTGTCATGGCGATTTTCATGTTGGAAACATAATCAGAACTGAAAAAGAGTTATTTATAATTGATTGGATGAATTGCTACTCGGGAAATAGGGAGGGCGATATTTTGCGAAGCTATTTGATGTTAACTTCCCCATTTATTCCATTTGCAATGAATCGTGTTAAAAAAAGATGCTTTATGTTGTATAAGATTTTTCTTGGGAAGATTTTTCTGCGTGAGTATTTAGCTATCTCAGGTATAAGAAGAAGTAGCTTAAGAAAATGGTGGCCAATTATTGCTGCTGCAAGGTTGGCTGATAATGTACCAAATGAAGAAGAATGGTTAAAAAATAAAATCAGGAAAAATATGAAATACCTAACAAATAAGGATAGCTATCGCGGTATTTGATAGCAATGGTTTTGGGAAGAGTCTGGTCAATCGAATGCCGCAGAGTATGTGATGAACGTTTTCTGATAGCGTATTATTTGACGAATGAGATGGATCTAAAAGAAGGCGTAGATAATGTGCGAACCTAGCTCGACAATGCACTGAAGTCCGCCACGACAAGATTCAAATAAACAGTATGGCCATGCGGCCATAACGAAAGGAGATGAAAAATGAAATTTAATATCTGTTCGGTTGTGTTGATTGGTATCCTCGGGGGCACTTCGCTCTGCTATGCAGAAACTGCAAATGATAAAACGACAATAGAAGAAGTTAAGCAACAAACAGATGATTTGCTTCAGACGCTTGACGCCTATACCGTTGAGCAGAAGGACGAAGCGATTCGCAAAACAAAAATGGCTTTGGCTAATCTGGATAAGCGCATTGATGCCTTGGAGGCACGTATTGATGAAAGCTGGGATAAAATGAGTAAGAAAGCGCGGGAAGAAGCGAGTGACAGCCTCAAGGCATTGCATAAGCAGCGAAATGAGGTGGCCGAATGGTATGGCAGCATGAAAAATAGTACTGGAAACGCTTGGGGGAATATGAAAAAGGGATTTTCAGATGCATATAAGGATCTCAATGATACTTGGGAAAAATCCGAAAATGAATTTGGCTCGAGTAAATAGAATCGGGTTAAGGTGGGACAGTCAAACCTTTTATAAAATTAGAATAGATGTGATAATCTCAACAGATAGATAGTGTAAAAGTTTTAAACGCTTTGTATCAAAGAGCCCCGGTAGTGAAAATTCAAGCTACCCCCTCGCTCGCTTCTTCCCGAAAAGAGAAAATGACTGGCTGTCCTGCCTCTTTTTTCTGCCTACTTTTAATTACCTTAATTAAGGGAAAAACATGAATCAAGTTATTGACCTTCTGAACAATCATCGTTCAATTCGAAAATTTACAGCAGAATCTATCAGTAAAGAAAAGCTGAATGCCATTATACAAGCAGCGGGTTCGGCTGCTACTTCGAATAACATTCAAGCTTATAGTATTATTAATATTACAAATAATGACAATCGAAAGGAGCTTGCAGCACTGGCAGGCTCGCAGACATGGGTAGAAAAGAGCCCTGTATTTCTGGTGTTCTGTGCTGATTTGAAAAGATCTGAAGATGTCTGTCATTATGAACAAAAAGAGATGGCCTCCGGGTATACAGAACAATTTCTTATAGCAACAGTTGATGCCACCCTGGCTGCGCAGAATGCAATGGTCGCGGCTGAATCACTGGGACTTGGAGGTGTATTTATCGGAGGTATCCGTAATAACCCAGAAAAAGTATGTCAATTGTTGAAAATTCCCGATCATGTTTATCCTGTCTTTGGCATGTGCTTGGGATACCCAGATGAAAAGCCAGAGCAGAAACCGCGACTTCCTGTTGAAGTCACTTTAATGGAAAATTATTACAGTGAAGATACGTCATACTTAGGGAATTATAATGAAATTTGTCGCGACTATTACCAAAATCGTTCTAATAATTCCCGACACGCCACATGGACAAGCCAGATATCAGCGATGATGAGTGTACCTGCTCGCCCGCACATGAAAGAGTTTTTAGAAAAAAAAGGATTTTCTCTTTTGTAATGTTGAGTCGTAATTTTATTTCGCTAACAAACGCTTGAACTGCAGACGCACGCTTTTTTTAAACGTTGTGAGTGTATTTACCTTTTTGAAGTTTGTGCTATTAAGCCGCGCCGGTTAAGTAAAAAAAGGAGGGGAGTTGAATAATCCCACATTGTATATATTTTCAGGGCTTCCAGTTTCAGGTAAATCAACCCTAGCTCAATTGCTTTCAAGGCGTATAGGCGCAATGTATATCTGTATTGATACAGTAGAGCAGGGAATTCGTGAGCTATGTGGTTTCAAGGTTGAAGGTGAAGGTTATCGCCTTATTTATCGAATATTGAGGGATAATTTAAATTTAGGTTTGAGTGTAATTTCCAACTATAAAACTCACGAGAGATGAATGGCAGGAAGTTGCAATAAGTGCCGGCGCTCATTTCATCAATATAGAAATAAAATGCTCAGATCCAGTTGAACATCAGGATCGGGCGAATATTAGGGATTGCCAAATAGCAAACTTGACGCTTCCAACTTGGGAGGAAATTAAAAATAGGCGCTATGAACAATGGGAACGTGAAGTTATTCAAATTGATACTGCGGGTAAATCAATTGAACAGTCGTTTCTTGAGTTAATGGAAAAACTTGGTGTGTAAATGCAGCAAACAAGTTATACAGGGGCGTGTTGCAAAAAAACCAACCCAGCTAGATGCTCAGGTTGGTTGATAGGTTGATAGGTTGTTAGTAAAAAATAACGCAGTTAAGCTGTTGCAAGTTGTAGCTGTTTATCGCTTTTCTTAAGGAACGCATAGCTAAAGCCTGTTACTGCAGTCCCTGCGGCGATTGCTACTAAATACATAAGTACTGGGCTGATCGCACCAGGAATCATTAGTACAAACAGGCCGCCATGTGGAGCGAGTAATTGTGCACCGAATAGCATAGAAAGTGCACCCGTTAATGCCCCTCCAGCCATACAAGCCGGGATCACGCGCATTGGATCTTTTGCTGCAAAAGGAATTGCACCTTCAGAGATAAAGCAAAGTCCTAATACAAAGGATGCTTTACCCGCTTCCGCTTCGCTGTCAATAAATTTAGATTTAGCTAAAAATGTAGCCAATCCCATACCCAGTGCCGGTACCATACCTGCTGCCATAATAGCCGCCATTGGCGCGTAAGTTTGTGATGCCAATAGACCAACACCAAAAGTATATGCTGTTTTATTAACCGGACCACCTAGGTCGAAACACATCATTGCGCCAAGTAGTGTACCGAGTAATACGGCGTTTGCTGAGCCCATATTCGCAAGGAATTGTGTGAGTCCTGCCATGATTGCAGAAACCGGACCACCAACAACGTAAATCATCACTAACCCCGTTACTAAGCTGGCAAGCAAGGGAATAATTAAGATAGGTTTAAGCGCTTCCATTGAAGCGGGCAGGTTGACTTTATCGGCAATAAATTTAGCCGCATAGCCCGCTAGGAAACCCGCGATAATACCGCCAAGGAAACCAGCACCCGTTGAACTTGCCAACATACCGCCAATTAAACCCGGAGCAAGACCTGGTCGGTCAGCAATCGAAAAGGCAATGAAACCTGATAAAACAGGTATCATCAATGCAAAGGCAGAGGCACCACCAATGGTCATTAACGCGGCAGCCAGAGTGCCTTCTTCTTTAAATG
>NZ_JBLIEK010000143.1:0-7198 GCF_047632995.1 Psychromonas sp. | reverse complement strand
TTCCCCAGTCAGTAAAATACTGATATCGGTTGCTGCAAACTGCTTAAGTTGCACCATTAACTGCTGCATCGCCATTGAGTTAGCAACAGGGTGAATATTCCCCCCCTGCCCCAATGCATTTTTCAGCAGTATATTTTCAGCGGTCAGTTTTTTTGCTCTTTGTTGTTGCGCAGCCAGCAACAGTTGCTGGTTCAAAATCGAGATCAAGCGTTCATTGTCCCAAGGTTTCTGCACAAAATCACCGGCCCCCTGCTGCATCGCGGTGACCGCCAGCTCAATACTTGCCCAGCCTGTCATCACCACAATAGCTAAATCTTCATCCAGCGTTTTCAGGGTTTTAATCAGGGCTACCCCCTCTTCTCCTGAGGTGGTGTCTTTGGCATAATTGAGATCCATCAACACCAGGTCAAATTGCTCATGTTTTACAAAATACTCTACCTCTTGTACAGAGTGTGCAAAAGTTAACTTAAATGGCTGACTTTTTAGCAGAAACCGTAAACTGGTTAAGATGCCGCTATCATCATCAGCAATCAGTAACTTTTTAATCATTTAACACTCCTTATTCTGAACGTAATGCATGGGCGGGTTCAAATTTTAAAACACGTTTTAACGGGAACAATACCGCAGATATCATCACCAGCATGATAAGAGTAAATATCCCATGCCCCGCCTTCTCGTTCCCATGCTCTGCGTGGGAACGTCGTTTTCAGCAAGCTTTATCGACGTCAAGCAGACCCACTTCACCGTGATAATCACGCGCACTGGAATAACGCCAATGCACAGCTTTATCAACATAACCACGTTTAACTGGGTTGTGGTGAATATATTCAATTTTCTGTAACATCATCGCTTCACTCTGGATCAGTTCAGGGTGAACGCCCTCTTGCCAAAATTGATATTGGCGATCTGTTTTATGCACCTTTTTGTAAAACGCCAACTGCTCTAAAATCGTCCTGACATTATGCTGCTCAAGATAAGCAATTAATTGCCTTGCGGTGAACGACTTAAAACGCGCTATATCTTTGTTAAGCTGAGCGCTTTGCATAATTAGGTGTAAATGATTTTCCAAAATAACATAAGCGTAGACTTTTAATCCTTCTTTCATCAAAAATCGTAATGAGTCCAGAATAATATCAACCGTCTGCGGTCGCGTAAAAACAGGGATTCAATGAAGTACCGTTAACGTAACAAAATGCACACCATCTGCTTGAGTGATTTTATAACGACTGCGCCCCATAATTCTCTCCTTTTTTTGTTCAGCTATGCATTACCACGCGGAGCGTGGGAACGAGTCGCCAGTAACTTTTTAATCATTTAACACTCCTTATTCTGAACGTAATGCATGGGCGGGTTCAAATTTTAAAACACGTTTTAACGGCAACAATACCGCCGATATCACCACCAGCATGATAAGAGTAAATATGCTCACAAAAATAACCAGCATGATAGTAGATGAAACAAGGAATTGCGGTAATACCCAGTAACAAACAGATGCACCAAGCAGCAGACCTATCGATAACCCTATGATTAACTGCATACTGGCTTGTTTAAGAAAATAGCTAACTACCTGTAAATTGGTTGCCCCTAAGGCGCGGCGAATACCAATTTCACGTAAGCGTTGATAGATACTATTTGCAGTCACCCCGTAGATGCCTGAAGCGGTTAAGACCAACGTAATAAAACCTAAGATAGCAAATAGTTTTGCACCAAAGACCATAGCCGACATATATTTAGCAAGTAGTGCGTCATAGGCCATGATCATAAAGGGCGGGATATTCTTATCTAATTGATACATCACCGCATCAATCTCAGCAATAACCGTCTCACGACTTCCACTATAATCTACAGTCACTTGGTTAAACAGATGATTAAATTGTCTGTTTGCCAGATAGATACCGCCATAATTTGATGCGGTATTAAATGTCGCACCATGGTGAATATGCGGCACAACACCAATAACTTCAACCCTTATCGCTCGCGATACAGGTACAGACACCAATTTACCTAACGGATCTTCATTCGGCCATAACTGTTTTGCCAATGAGCTGCTAATAACGGCAACTTTTTTACTCTGAATCGTATCGTCCTTATTAATTAAGCGCCCGGCAATGGGTTTTATTTTCACCTGCGCAAAATAATCACTGTTTATATAGATAAGATTAGCGAAGATATTATCTAATTGATAACTCTTATAATGGGGGTTTATTTGCGTTACCCATGCATCACCACCCGGCGAAGCACTGCCATAAGAGATATTATTGATCTCCGGAATCGCTTCCAGTTGCTTCTCTAACTTCTGTAGATACAGGCTACGTGTTGCTGTTGACTCATAATTTGACCATGGAAACTGCAAACTAAAGGTAAGCAAATTTTGCTTATCATAACTTTTATTTAACGCCGTTGATTGATAGGTATTAATAATTAACATTGTCGCGATAATTAATACTAAGGTGGATAAGGCAACTTCAACTGTTAACAATATTTTACTTAAACGTCCAACCCGTGCATTGGTAGCACCACGACTGCCCTGACGTAACAGAGCATTAAAGTCGCCGGATGTCACTTTCCAAGCCGGGAAAAAGCCAGAAACAATTATAGTAAAAATCACCACAATAACAGCCGCAATCACGGTATTACTATCTAAACCAAAGACTAACCAATAGAAAGGTTTTATAAAACTCATCTGTGCAAATATTGGTGTGGTTAACTGCAATGCCCAACTCACCAGCATTAAAGAAAATAAGCCACTGACGACACAAATAATGGTGCTTTCCCACATCATCTGCATAATGACACGATAACGCGGCGCACCTAATGCACGTCGCACAGCAGTTTCTCTGGAGCGTTCAATCGCCTTAGAGAGTAATAAACCGGAGACATTGACGCAGGCTAATAATAAAACAAATATCGTGACCCCCAATAACGCCCATACAGCGGGCATGGTAGCTTCGCCAACCAACTGTTTTTGAAAGGTTTCAGCGTAAGCATTAGTACCATAATTAGTACTTGGGTATTTTCCGGCAAGCCCTGCCATTATATTATTGAGATCTTCATTAGCAGCGACAAGTGAAACGCCCTCTTTGAGCTTAGTAAACGCGCCAAGGGTCCAATTAGTGCCTCTGTGCATGCCATTTCGACTCAATGGTAACCATAGATCTGCTGATAAAGGAAAACTAAAGCCTTTTGGCATCACACCGATAATTGTAACTTGTGAATTTTCCATTTGAAGGAATTGACCAATTACGCCCTTATTTTTATTAAAGTGGTCAACCCATAAATCGTAACTAATAATTGTTCGAGCGCCTAGTTGCGCATCTTTTTTATCAAAGGTGCGCCCTAACAAAGGTTTAACCTGCGTAAAATCAATACCACCGGGTTCAATACCCGCAGCAAAATAGCGACGAGAAACTTTGTCGATAGTGATATTTTTATTTGTTGAATAAAAATAGTGCAATTTCTCAAAGCTTCTGTTTTCAGACTCAATGATTATCAGATCTGCCGCATTTAATTGCCGATAATTACTACGCGTGCCATTAGTGACTTTATCCAGCACCACCACATTTTCACTATCAGCAAAGGGAAGTGGTTTAAAAACTATGGTATTTAAAAAACTGTACATATAGAGGCTAATAGCTAAACCACAGGTCATCACAACAATAGTTAACGCGGTGAATGCTGGCGCTTTTAGCAATAACCTAAGCGCATATTTAAAATCGGTCCACATAATCGCCCCTAGGCACTTTTAACTGCTGAAATTTGTTTACTATCATCAACGAGCTTGCCATCAAAGAGTTCAATGATACGTTGTGCGCTTGCCGCACTCTGTTGATCATGGGTCACCATGCAGATAGTCGCCCCCTCTTCATGCAATGCTTTAAGCAATCTCATCACACTTTGCGCATTACTTGAATCAAGGTTTCCTGTTGGTTCATCAGCAAAAATAATGGCTGGGGATGCAACAATGGCGCGCGCAACCGCAACACGCTGCTGCTGTCCCCCGGAAAGCTGCGACGGAAAATGGCCGGTTCTATGACTCATATTGACTTTATTGAGTGCCTTATTAACCAGTTCGGAAATTTCACGACGGCTTTTATCGCCGCGGTAGGTCAGCGGTAAGGCGACGTTTTCAGCTACCGTCAAGTCGCTGATTAAATTGAAAGATTGAAAGATAAATCCCATCTCGCGATTACGAATGACAGCACGTTGCGCAGCAGCAATAGTACTGACATCCTGCCCATTTAAGATAAATTGGCCGCTTGAGCCATTATCTAACAGGCCTAATATGGACAACAGGGTTGATTTACCACAACCGGAAGGACCGGCGATAGAGACAAATTCACCGCGATTAATTTGTAAACTAATCGCTGCCAAAGCATGGGTTTCTAACTCTTCGCTATAAAATATTTTACCGATATCTTTTAATTCAATTAATGGCTGATTGTTCTTCATCGTTTATCCCTAATTTTGCCGCAGCTTTTCTCTCGTTCCCATACTTTATCGACTTCACCGTTATGCATTACCACGCGAGGCGTGGAAACGAGGTGACTTATTAATCTACAAATGCAGGAATGATAAAGTTCCTCAGCATCTCGTTCACTTTTCCACGAGAGTCATAGTTTGATGCGCTAGTGACAACCACCAAGTCTAACTCTTTCATGATCACAATCTCCTGCCCACCCCAACCGCTTGCATGAACATAGGGATAGTTTGTTACATTATCCAAAACAAACGCATCATCATGCAACCAGAAGTAGCCATATTTGCTATTATAAGTATTAATAGTGCGATCGCGAGAGTCAGCTACCCATTGTTTATCAATTAACTGCTGACCTTGCCATTGACCATCATCTAACATTAACTGCCCCACTTTTAACATATCTATCGGACGCATCATGCCGCCACCAGCCGTATTGGTTTTGCCATCTTTTTGTTTATGCCAATAAGCATCTTCGAAACATAATGCCTTTAAAGGGCCATTCTTTGCATAATCAGCGGCAGTAGGTTGTTGTGATAGATTACTGATAACAGTGCCCACCACAGAAACATATCCGCCACTATAGGAAAAATCCTTACCCGGTTCGTGCTTCATCGGCAAAGATAAGACAAACGCAACAGCATCATCACTTTCCATCTCTTTACTTCGTGTGTTAGCTGGATCAGTATAAGGTACACGCCACTCATTCCACTCAATGCCGGCGGCCATATCCATAAAGTTTGCTAAGGTGATCTTGGCTTTGTCGCCCGTTAGCAACTGTTTATATTCTGGAAGATACTCGACGATAGGCGCGTTAACATCGGCAATTTTGCCCTCTGTAATTAAACTGCCAACCAATAATGAAGTTAAACTTGTACCCACGCCTTGTATTTGATGCGGGTCATTGCGGCTATAACCATTAAAATACTGTTCAACAACTAACTTACCATCTTGATAAATTATCAAGCTATCCTGCTCACCCCACCCATATCTTTCTGATTTTATCTGCTTGATCAGTGTTTCAATTTTTTCTGGATTTTTACTGTTTTCGCTCAAAGACTGAAGTGAATAGTTGTCTTGGCAACTTTGCTTTTCTGTCTGACTAAAATCGCTAGCCCCAAATTTTTCATAAAGAAAGGCGCTATTTTGTGTATCAAGATTAATACGCTTAAACTCATAACTCTGCCCGTCTACCCTTCCGGTACCTCTTTGGAACTTACCATTTTCAAAGTCACTGAATTGTGCGGTTAAATTCCAGCTATCTATTTTAAAACCATATTCATCATTAATATCAATCTCAGTGATCCCCCAAATATTTTGAAAATAAAGTTTATTATCACGCTCAATAACAAAAACGTTATTGGAATCATCCCACTTTTCTTGATAAGCACCGCTGTAACTCGATAATGACACCTGCTCTGGTGTTGGTTTTGTGTTGTTCAGCGCACAGCCACTGATAATGAAAGAGGTTAACAAACAGCTCAATAATATAATATGTTTAGTCAATATCTTCGGCATAATTTTTCCCTGTTAATATATCCATAAAATAAACAGCTAACACTGCTTCTAATTAATTTCACTTTAACTTTAAGTTAGCACAAACCATGCCACTGGCGTAACGCGTTGTTAATAAAGGAGATAGATGTTTTTACATTAACAAGGAAGCGGTTTCTAATCCCATAATTGAGATGTTAAATTCCCAATATCGAGACAGAAAAAAGCCCCATTAAAAAATGAGGCTTTGATTGTTATGCATTACCACGCGGAGCGTGGGAACGAGTCATAATTGAGATGTTAAATTCCCAATATCGAGACAGAAAAAAGCCCCATTAAAAAATGAGGCTTTGATTGTTATGCATTACCACGCGGAGCGTGGGAACGAGTCAAAAGACCGGGGCAAAAGTCATCGGGAACAGGCTGTTAATCTTGATATCAAAATTAAAGACCTGTCCCGTCAACTTGCTTTCCCTACCACGCTAGGTATTAGTCAAACGGCGAAAAAATATTATTTGATATAAAACACCCGGGTGAAAAGTTAAGCGTCCCCCAAGTAGTGGCAGGTTTATTTGGGAGGTTATCCGATATTTGCAATGTATCAGCAAATGTTAAACCATAACCCACTGGAAACAGCGCATTTGAGGCCTCGCTCGGTGAGCCGGTGCAATCATAGGCAGGCCAATTGACACTCAGACGACCGTTGATTGGTGACTCACCAAAGAGTCCATCAGCGACGCCGCCACCTTCCGTTCCCGGTAGCCAGGCCACCACAAAACTTGTTGCTTGGTTAATTTGTGGATTCATCCACAGAGGTCTTCCACCGAGATAGACAACAACAATGGGCAGATCAGGCTGTTTAGTTCGTAGTTTTTCTAATGCGTTGGCACCTTTACTTAATGGTTGCTGTGCAAATGATGTGCCTAGCCAGGGTTCAATATCGCCATTGCCTTCTGCATAGAAGCGCTCAGATAAAACAATTATTGCTGCTGAAACATCGTTTTGCATTGCGAAATTATAGGAAGTAAACACTTGTCCACCTTCAGGCTTAACCAGTGATTTAATGCCGGATAAGATAGTTTCACCTGCGGGATGAAACATCTCCTCCCAACTGTAACCTTGCCAATCTAAAGACCAGCCACCTGCTTGTCGCGAGATATTGTCACCGTTAATCACTAAATATTTTTTAGATTTACTTAAAGGTAATAGCTGATCACTGTTTTTTAGCAT
>NZ_JBLIEK010000142.1:0-7345 GCF_047632995.1 Psychromonas sp. | reverse complement strand
CGCTCATCTCATTGAGCATTGCCCCTTTTTTAGTTTTCATATTATGTTCGCGCGCTAACATGCCATCAATGGCATTTAACGCCATACGAATAAAAAGCACGAAAGGCAGTAAAAGCAATGACCAGAAAACACCGTTGCTGAGATAAATTACAGCGCCACAGAGTAACGACAATAGCATTGCAAACCAAGTCACCTGATTCGCGCTGACACCTTTATTAGCCAAGGCCACTACAATAGGCCTGAGTAGATCTTGAAACTTCGGTTTAAGATCATAAATAGTTAACATATAATTCCTTTTTAAAGTAGAAAACAGCTCTGTCCATGCACATTACAGTTAATGGCTTTCTTTTCTACCACAAACTCAAAGCAAACGTCACAAAAGTTATTGAAAAGCAGAGTGAAAGGGGAAACGTTGGACAAGCCAACCTTTTTTATCACTGAGTTGACGAATACGATCAACCATCCATTGGCGGCGATGCGAGAAACTTTGCCCGCTATATTGATCGTCGCCACACAAAAATGTGCGGCGAACACAACTAGAAGTACAATGGTAATAAGGTGTATCAACAAGCTCTAAATAGTCGATGAAAGCATAGACCGCTCGTTACATTCAATTGCAACATAGCTAAATTAAGTTCTGAAATTATATTTCACCGTTAATGCCATCCCACCTTTCAGGTTCTACTATACGAATACCTGTCAATTCACTTTCTTCTAAGTGTTTTTTTAACACCTCATTAATTACTACCAATCGTGTAAAATATGCGGCTCTAAATAAAGGTTCCTCACTTATTAAGCTACTTTTTAGTACGAGTTTCTTGATACCGAAGATCCCCTTAAGCTCACCATTTTTATTCATACGAGCCCTCAGTTCAGAAGCTTCTCGGTCAATACAATCAATAGCACCAATAAAGTTACTAGCAAAATAACCTTTTTGTACTTTCCCCCCTTCTTTTTCAATAATAGTTGCAGGAAAATACTGGATATTTTTTAAACCTAATTGATCAAAATACTGCTTTAAACGTTCAGAAACGACGGAACAGCCCATATCACTAACAGCATAATCTGTCATAACGCCTGAAGGCAGTGATTCACAAATAAACTCTAAGTTCGATAAATCATACTCATCAGGATTTATCTTAATTCCATCTTCCCAAATCATTTCATTACATGAGCCATTATCTGAAATTCTTATATCAGGTGAAGTATCGGTATTGGGGAATAGTAAATGGTATAACATGTTAAAAAAACCTTATAATTTAGGGTATATAATTTCATCGGTGCGATCCAACATTTCTTTCGCAAACTCTTCCGCTTTATTGATATGAGCAGGGTGACAAATCCAAGGTGTGATGACACCAGCAGTACTTTTGAAAGCTTCATCTTCCGCAATCTCAACTTCTTCTACTAATAAATCTTTAAAGCTATCATCAGGCTCATCACAAAAACCACCTTGCTGAATCGTTCTAACAATATCCCTAAGTAAAACATTCGAAGCGTTCATAAACTCTGCTGCATGCCCACCAATATGCAACTGAAGCGGTTTATCATTGTCCACCGCAATGGCGAATTCAGCATAGTGCGCGTCAGGATCTTCATCCCCTTTATCTTTCCTTCCAGGTAAATCAATCACATTATTTATATTGTTCGGATCATATTTTTTTTCTTTTAAATAATGATTTAAAGCAGCAAACCTATCTGTAGGGTTAGGAGGATTAGATTGAGCCCCCATTATAAAGGAGCTAAACGCAAGGCAGTGATGGCCTTCTGACTTGTAAGCTGTTGGAGGCGACTTTTTATCAGGATATATATCCAATTTAGCACTAGCAAACCTTCCCCCCACACCACTGATTTTCTTTCTAGACCAGCCAGTTGGTTTAATTACATCTTTTTTAGGAAACTCATGCTCTGACTTTCCACAAAACACACACTTCCCTTTTTCAAGGTTAATTAATGCAATGGCTATTCCCTCACCTATTTGTGTCATTGATGCTCCCTACCTATATTGTAAGAAAGAGTCTTCATAAAAGTCCTTAAAAATCTAATTAACATTTATTTTTTCAACAATAACCGCTGAACGTTTTGCCCCATCCGAAGAGCAATAAACAAGATGCTTGTTCTCCTTTTCTTCTGACAAAAGTCTCAAAGCAGATAAGCTAACCATTGCAGTACCAAGAGCGGCTCCTAAATCGCCAAAACAATCAACAGGGTGATTAACGTTATAATCATTAGTAAAAAATTGATGGCTTCGTGTCATTGCAACCCCTAACTCTTTAACCCAATATGGCTCTCCATTCATGCCGCTATATACTTGTGAAATCAAATGACTAGAGTTATTTGATAACGCTCTTTTAAAAGCAAGACTTAAACCATTGCCCAAGTAAGGTTCATTACTTTCTAAATATCCGGGCTCGTCAGCAATTCCAACAGTGTTTAAAGCTATAACTTGATTGTTTTGTTTCTGTGCATACTGAATTTTCCGAGTTAATAGAATAAAGCTTGCCCCTTCACCAGGGCAAAAACCGTTAACACTGCCTTCATAAAGTAATCGTTCACGTTCATCTAAGTGGTTAAGCAATGATAAGTTCAAATGACTATCGCTACTACCTACCAGTACAAAATCTTCATTTTGTTCATAAAGATAGCGATATGCTAATTCTAAACTTTGTAAGCCAGCAGCCCGCCCAGTATGTATCCTGTGTACTCTACTAATATCAATAGGTAGCGCACTAAACTTGCTAATATTTTCAATTAAAAAATTAGTTGGAATTTGATCAACAAATGGAACATTTTCAGGTAAAGCGAATATTAAAGGTATTGCTTGTTTGATACGTTGTTTACACTGAGCGGTCTCAATAGTCTCATTTAAAGCTAATAGAGCCATTTTAATAATTCGTTCATACTGTGGCCTAAAAGAGATATCTTTTTCAATTTCAATATCGAACAGCAGCGCATCATCAGGAACTTGCGAAACTTTAATATTTTTGCCCGATTTAGAGATATAGTCAGACTCAGCATAAGCACTCACACCTGCATTCACAGAAGCAGCTGTCATCTGAGTATTAAAACCAACAGGTGTGATCATGCCCGTCGCGGCAATATAGAGCTTATCTAATTGGCTCAAACCAGACTCCTTGCTTTAACATTAACAAAAGGTGATTGCGGATCTAATAATGCTAATGTTAATGCCAGACTATAGCGTTGACGCTGCCCAGCTTGTTTTAACATGTTATGTAACTTTTCCACTGTGGCAGGGGTATTTTGATTAACCTCAATGCCCATAATATAGCGTGAGCCTGTTTTGTACCTATCTCGATAACGTAGCCAAGTATGATTAATTTTATTCACATCGGGAAACGGTAGGTTTTCGTCTTTATCTAGCTCAATATTTTCATCATCGTTATCATCATTTGGCACCACAGAAATCTCTTCAGGTGCATCAATCGTTAATTCGTAGCGCTCTAAATCAATTCCTGTAATCAAGGTAAACGCTTCTCCAGCAACTTTTGCTGTTTCAAAACTATTCATTTTTTCAATTAACCAAGGCACAGTATGTGGGTCACCGAGCTCTCCACTTGCTTGTATCACTTTGCGTAGCATCGCTGGTTGTTGTGCTAATTCAGAAATAACCAAACGCGCTTTATCTATTGGTAAAACTTTAAACATCATCTGTAATGCGAGTGGCGAAAACAGAGAGTCTTCGGTCAAATATTCTTTCAGGTTAAGTACCTGTTTATGGTCACCGAGCATCACTATGCTCCAGTTCGCCCAGAATTTAACTTCAGGTACATCATGTTCTACAAGAGTTAAAAGATAATTGCCGTAGGCATATAGTTTCAACTCTCCGACTAAGCGGATAAGCCGTGTTAATAACCGGGTATCTGCTAAACAGTCTTCACGTTGAAATAGCTCTTTTAATATATCACCGGGACTCTTACGACGAATGCTACACAACGCGATAGCTAAGTGTTTATGATTTAAATCTTTACTGTATAAAAACCTTTCTATCCACTCGTTGATTAATTTCTTTGGCAGCCAAGCCATTGCAGAGACTAACCCTTTAAAGGTTTGCTCATTGCAAAAAGCATGGTTAACCACATGCTGTATTTTATCCATATTGCGACTACGAAATGCAATAATTGCAGCAGAAAAAGTTTCTCCAGCTTGCTCATAGCTGAGCTCTTCTAAACAGATATCCCAAGCGAGTTCAAAATTACACATCAAACCGTCAAGGTTGGCGTCAATCCGTTTTTCAAGTTCTGCGAGATCCTCTAAATAATAATGAGGTTGCTTAACGCTAATAGAGCGTAATAACCATAAAAAAGAAGCATCAACCACAAACTGTTCGCTAATATCGCGATAAGCATTGGCTGATTTTTGAAGTGTATTACTAGAACTGAACAAAATAGTTGATTAACCCATTATATTTTTATTGTTGTGGAATAATGGATCACCCATACGGCATACATTTTTTCCTTCAAACTTCACATCAAAGGAGTACATCATGAATTCGCACTCACCTTTGATTTTACCACTGATAATGCCTTTTTTATTACCCGCTTGGTCACCCGTACTTTTTGTATAGATTGCACCTTTTACCATAGGCATTTTTTTATCCGTAGTAACAGATTTAGGGCCTTTATCTGTATCCGCTGATGCACCAATATTTGGGTAAGGGATAGGCACAACGGCGTTACCAATTTGCGTTAAACACACATCTGGAAAGACAATGCTTTTCCCCCCACTGCCCTTGTGTGCGATACCTCTTGAATTTGCAAAGGTTGTTTGTCCCATGTTTTTCTCCAATCCTTAACGAGATAATTTAACTTCAATCTCTTTAATTTTTAATAGGGTTTTATCACACTCAAAGGGTGCTAACCAAACCATTGATAACCGCTTCTCATTAGGCTGGAGTGTTAATGTTTCAATGTTAAGTTGTAATGGCATTGCTTTATTGTTAACAACCGCGTTGCAGAGCATTTTTATTTGTGGAACATTTAACTGAATATCGCCTGCAGGGTGCATTCCTGTAATTTGAATCGCTTCCCCACCTTGCAGATAACCTGGATAGATCAAATCAGGATGCGCTGCATTTAAAAAGCGCTTATCAAAATCTTCTGGCAGATATGGCGCACGCGTTGTCTGCCAATGCTCATCATAGGTACCCGCCCACTTCCTGCGTGGTAACCAATCACCACTGCAGGGGGCAAAACCCGCCGGTAGAGGGTTATCTTTAATGCTTTGAATAGGCTGCTTTGGGTCTTCTATATTTGGTACCGGTAAACCTTCCATCTCTTGGATACTTCGCTTACCTGCAAAACCACAGCCGACACTATTTCGTTCTTCTACCAAAATTGTTGTTTGATCAACTTCATGTTGACCACCAAACGCACGCTCATAAACCATTGGCATCGATTGAAATGGCGTAGGTAATGAAGGTTGTCCGTTTTGCCAGTGTCTATCACCAAATACACGCACTTTTTTTTGCACTTGCCCTACTGCTAACTGCACATCTAACTGTCGGACTTGTTGATTGTTTTTTGCACAAGCATTGCCTTGCATAATAATATCGGTACTGTTTTTGCCAACATGAAAATCAGAGAGCTGCTTAAGACTAGACTGCCCTGGCTCCCCCCAATACTCTTCACCCATTTGTGGCGGGATTTGCTCATCAGCAAGCGTCCATTGTGCACCCATTAAAAAGGTTGCTTTAACAATGACGTAAAGTGAATCAATGCCGTCTTCATTTGGGAACGTGGCAATTTCAGCTGCAAAAGGTGTAGTATTGTTAAGTTGAAGCATACGTGTTTACCTTGAATAAATCAGTTTACCTGAACCGAGCCGCCCATAATTCGGTTTACACCACTTGAACGGTTAAGCAGGTATTTACCACGTATCAGCACTTTGCCTGATTTGGTCAGGGTAATACTCGATTCACCACACTTAAAGACCATCTCTTCCTGCGCTTCAAAGGTCACTTTTTTACCTTCGACTTTTACATTATCGATATTCAGATCACCAGCAAGCTCAACTTTTTCTGTTTCATTTTGCGCTTCAAAGTTTTCTAACATCGCTTGTAGCGGGCTATGAATAAGTCCAATAACAATCGGTTGCTTTAAATCACCTTGATTAAACAACAAAGCAACTTGCCTTGTTACATGGTGCTGCGTTAGGGATAACGTGGTCATCGCACTAATCGGCTGTTTTGATGGGTTTTGCGGAAAATCAATCAAAGGTAGCCCTAATGGATCAACAGAGCACAGCGTGCCAATAATGATTTCACCAGATGCAATCTGGTGTTCTGTTGTTAGCTCTTCAAATGTTTCTATTGCATTAACTTGATTATCATTCATAAAAATTTACAGCTAGTTCGTTTGAACTTTGCTCCCTTTTAACACAACATTACCAGAGCCCTTCAGGTTGATGTTTTTACCACTGATGGTGATATCGCCATTACTTTTCATTACAATTTGCGCAGAGCCTGTTTTTAATACAATCTCTTTATCCGCTTGCATGGTGATGGTTTTAGCCTTGAGGCCATATTCTTTAGTCACAGCTTCTGTATACTTTCCATTAACAGTTTCTTGTAGATCTTTATCTACAGTAATGGTCATATTCTTGCCGATAGATTCAGTGTGATTTTCACCGATTGTGATATCAACATCTTTTCCAATCGACTCAGTATGATTTTTCCCAACATCAATTGTTTTATTCTCGCCAATACTTTCAGTCTGATTTTTAGTAACTGTCTTATTACGATCATTCTCAATAGTAGAGTTTTCATCATGCTTAACGGTTTTAGTACGGTCTTTATCAACCGTTAAGGTTTCATTATTTTTGATGTAGGTATCAAGATCTTTTTCAGCTTGAATATAAAGTTGTTCACTGGATTTTTTATCTTCAAAACGAATTTCATTGTAATTATCGCTACTGCCACCTTTAGTAGAGTGCGTTTTAATACCGTTTTGTGTTTTAGAGTCGTAAGGGGGTTTATTGTTGCCGTTATAAACAGAGCCAGTGACGATAGGACGGTCCGGATCGCCATCTAAAAAGGTCACAATCACTTCATGGCCAATCCGAGGGATAAACGATGAGCCCCAACCATTACCCGCGAACGATTGCATCACGCGGATAAAGCAGGAACTGTTTTCATCTTTTTTACCCTCTTTATCCCACATAAATTGGACTTTAATGCGGCCAAATTCATCAATATAGATCTCTTCACCAGAAGGACCGGTTACTAAAGCAGATTGAGGACCATGCATAACCGGGCGTTGATAAACCATTGGCGGTCTATACATATTTGCAAGTGGCATAAAGGTAAATGTATTACTGTATTGCTCAT
>NZ_JBLIEK010000141.1:0-7643 GCF_047632995.1 Psychromonas sp. | reverse complement strand
TACCAGTAATCAGTGAACCTCTGGCATGGTTAGCATACTTTGTAATCGGTATCGCAGTTTCAATGACGCTCACTGTCGCTATTAAGATGATGAGAAAAGGCACTGTCGGTATTAAGATGATTAAAAAAGAAAAAAAAGCTCAGGCTGTCTAATTACTAAAATCTGATGGGCATCCACATTGCAGCTTGATGTGGATCTCTTTTTTCAACCATGGAGGTATCCTCCAGAAACAAAAAACAACCCATCCCATTAATTAACATCCATTTCTAAAGCAGAGTTTTTACCCTCCCCCTACGTCACTGATAAACCAATTTATATATTAGTAACCATCAAAACAACGATTAGCTAACTCATTTTTCTGAGCCATGAACAAACCGGATCGATTGACTTTAAATCTGGATAGTACGTTGGCAATATGGCGGCCAAAATTTTAGAGAATAAGGCGAAAGAACGTGGCTATGAAATCAAAGTAGAAAAGCAAGGAAAACGGTATTGAAGGCCGGATCACCAAGCAAGATATAGAACATTATCTTTACTACAGACGTTGGTGTTGCAGAGGTGGAAAGCTTTGAAGGGGGATCTGTTCAGGGGAAAGTAAAAAATGGCATCAACAAAGCAGACGCAATGCTAGATGCACTTGAGCAGAAAAGGGCAGTGTAATGAGCTTTCATAAACTTGCTACTCAGCTGCATTATTCGGTATTTCACACATTATCCCGATCATCATTTTGGTCTAACTATCGGTCTGCTAAATCTGTTGTTCGGTTATGATTTTATCCATAATCCAAATAATACAGTTGTTCACTATATGTATTATCAGGTATTGGTGCGCTGGGCAGATGGTGCAATCGTATATTGCTGCGTTAGAGCATTGTGCCAAAACAGCTGGAAAGTGTGAAAATGCTGATTATCATTCCTTTACTCAGTGGTTTGTTCACTGCAGCATCTATGATTAATGGGCTCAGGTCGGTTCTTCGCTTACCTGAATACCACCCTGACTGAAGGTCTGAATTTAGGTGACCCGGTTAATAAAATTCCATAGTTTCACATTAATATGGTCGCTATTTCAAGATCCATTATCCAAAGCGCTGTGACGTGCATTACCTTTTTTGAACGTATCTAATAATATGCTAAGCATTGAATGTTGATCTGCCCTTTTCCTTACAATGGGTTATTTCAGCCTACGGGTGGCGCTATAACCAGCCAGCTTCGCGCATCCTATTTACCATGCTGCACAGCAAGATCTCCACCTAATGCGCTAGGCATTCCTATTCTCATGTAAATACTGAACGGCGGTCTATCTGGAAGGTGCTATTGAGAGCCGTTGTTGTTCATCTGGTCTGTTTTTTTCAAGAAAATTATATTTACAATCTTGCACCACTTCGTAGGTTGCATCGATAGTTAAGATTTAATTTTTTCTTCACCTAGCCAGATGATTTAAAACGCAAATAGATCACTATGGGGCGCAGTTTGGCTCTCTGTTGTTATTTATCAGTACATTGGTATGTACTCTGTAGTCGAAATAAAACAGATACAACGCATAAAATTGTATTTCTTATGAATACAAATTAAAACCCTCATAAACAAGCACCTCAAAAAAATTGAATTTACGATATTTTTAATATCTATCTTAAAAAATATGGTCAATTTAAATACAGATAATGAATATAAATCGTAAAAAGAATAAATACAATACAATTACGGAAGATCAGATACAGATCACTGTTTATTTGTATGCAATAGGTATCATACTTTTTGTCGGGAGGTGAATTCCACTTTTGAAAAGTAAAATTCACGTTACTTACTAAGCAACATGAATTTGGCGAGTTAAAACCGCTGCTCGACACAGGCACTAAATAAATTATCAACATTTGCTACCTGGCAAGGCAGCGAATTATATCGAGTAAATAACGATCGTTATTACCAAGTGATGATGAAACGGATTTTACTCAACATTAAGCGCAGAGCATAACGCCGTTATGCTGTATTGCCCGCGCATTTAACTAAACAAAAGATAGGTAGGGAAACAATGAAAAAAACATTACTAGCAATCGCAATTCCAGCTCTTATATTTGCTAACGCAACTTCAGCTGTTGAATTATATAATGATGACGTCAATACTTTTGCTATCGGCGGGCATATCGCAGTTGGTTTAACTGGTTCAGAAGAGGGCGAGACTAAGGTGGAGTCACTATCACCACGTTTAAATGTTGAAGTTAGTCGCGATTTAGGTGAAGGCTTCAAGCTGGATCTTCGTAGTGAATGGTGGGTAAACATACTAGAAGGCGGCGCAGAATCATTTTCTACACGTTTAGGTTATGTAGGACTTACACATGACGCATACGGCCGTGCAGTAATAGGTACACAATGGTCTCCCTACTACAGTGTTGCTGGCATTGCAGAAAGAACAGTCTCATACGGTAACGGATTCTTATACAACAACCATTATAACCTGGGTACAGCACGTGCCGAAGGAATGGTTAGTTACAGCAATACAGCCGATTTAGGTGATGCAGGCGCTGTCAAATTTGGTCTAGGTTGGCAAGCTAAGCACACTGAAAGTAACACCGATGATTACGATACTCGTATGCAAGCTGCATTAACCTACCAGATAATGGACTTCTCAGTTGGCTATGCATATAACAGCGGTGATGTGACCTATGCATCTGTTGGCAGTACACAGGAGGCCGTCTCAAACGTAGTTTCAGCAAAATATGGCGCTTACGGTACAGGGTTATATGTAGCAGCAGTTTACGCGGAGAACGAATATATGTTCAACGCGCTTGAAGAAACTGTGCAAATGGAAGCGATTGTTGCTTACGCATTAGCAAATAGCTTAAACTTCAGCGTCAACTATGAAGCTGTTGATGATGATAAAGCCAATGATACCGTCTATAGCGAACTTGCATTCAATGTAGAATACAATTTTCTTGATAACGTCAAGGGTTATGTAGGTTACCAGGTAGATTTAGGTAGCGACGGTATTTATGATGCGGCAGAAGATAACAAATGGGCACTCGGTGTACGCGTATTCCTATAAGAATAATTATGGTAGATATTTAATAACCCTGTAAACCATGCGTTGTAACAGCGGTTGTTAATATTGAAAAAACGGTATTGAATGTATTTATAAAGCGTTCAATGCCGTTTTTTAATTTATAATTGGCATTGCTATGTACCTGAATACTGTAGAGTTACCTGTCCATGACCAGAAGCAATCTAATGCAGATGCCAAATCAGCAAGCAATTTCCCATACATAGGATATTTAGATTTTCAGGACTGAATTGGTTAAATTTAAGAAAATAACAAAAGAAGGAGCGGTGCTCTGTTTGTGATCTTATAGATTAACCACAAAAAAACATACCGCAAGCAGAGAATCCCAGTAGCCACAGAAAAAATCAATACGTAGTTAACCCTCAAACATTAAATACAGCGGCAAGATAAAGTGGATTTGTAAGACGGCACCATCAAATTATGCCTCTTGAATTTTTATTGGCATTTATTGAAACGCCTGCTTGCCAAGCAAAAGGTTTTGCCCTGTTTTATTATTTTATTACTGCACTTAAAAAGGCCCTGCGAATAATAAAGGAAGAGTGTCGCGTCCGGCGGGGTGATAGTTTATGGGCTAAAAAAAAAGGATCAACCAGGTTGATCCTATTAAATAATAGAGTAAGCGTTCGCTTACCTTCTGGTTCTATTCTTCGCGCTGTTTTAGCATCGCTTTACGAATACAGAAGGCAGCGCCTCCCCACGTAATACCTAAACCAAGAACCATCATAATAATTGCGCCAGTTGTCATCTTAAACTTCCTTAATTGGTTCATTAATAGCAATAGCAGGACTAGTTGATCTATTGATTACAATAGCAAGGACTAGCATAGCAGCGACTAGTCCCCAGCCCAATATGAGTAAATCAGATTGCCCGTAACCACCGTAACCATCGGTTAATGTGTTTACAATGTTTGTAGTAAAAATAACGATTAAAAATGCAGGGCTAAGGAAACGCAGGCACATTTTAAACCATTGACCGACGCTAAAGTCTGAAATGCTGTTTACATGTTTATGGATATCAGTCAGTTTTACCAACCATCCCATAATGAACAATTCAACAATACAACTTCCTAGCAGTGCGATATTATTAATAAAGTAATCCACCAAATCGAGCAGTAACAGGCCGCCGTTTGTGGCAAAAGAGAGTGATACAATAAAACCAACGCCGCAAACAATAGACGCCGCCATTTTACGGGACCATTTTAATTTATCGATAAAAGCGGATGTTACCGCCTCAATAATGGAGATATGCGAACTTAATCCTGCGATAACTAATGCGAAGAAAAACACTGGACCTAGAATATAAGGCGCAGGTAATAAGTTAATTGCAGATGGAATCGTAATAAATGCCAGACCGACACCAGAACCGACCACTTCGGTCAGTGGTTTAGCTTGCTCATGTGCCATATTGCCGAGGATAGCGAAGATAAGTATTCCGGCAATAATAGAGAAACCACAGTTAATTAACACCGTCATAAAGGCATTATTATTGATATCCGATTTCTTAGGCAGGTAGCTGGAATAAGCGAGCATAATGGCAAAGCCAACACTTAAAGTGAAAAATATTTGCCCATAAGCTGCTGACCAGACTTTAGGATCTGCAATTTTACTAAAATCAGGTTCGAATAGGTAATTCAGACCATCTAAAGCGCCCGGTAAAAAAACCATACGCGCAATTAAGGCCACCACCATTAAAAAGAGCAGAGGCATCATAATCTTACTGGCGCGTTCAATACCGGATTTTATTCCCCAGAAGATGGCAGTAAAAGTAACCGCCCAGGCAATCGCCATTGGAATGGCAATATGCCACTGCACCAAGCCTAATTTACTCGGTGAGTTATCATCACCTA
Organism: Psychromonas sp.; assembly: GCF_047632995.1. Lineage (GTDB taxonomy): Bacteria > Pseudomonadota > Gammaproteobacteria > Enterobacterales > Psychromonadaceae > Psychromonas. The sequence continues at coordinate 2,743 of NZ_JBLIEK010000141.1, read as the reverse complement.
GTTTTAGGTATTCTCCGAAGAAGTAGGCATTGGTATCCGCTCCCCAGCTTTGCGTGAAAGACATACTGAAATAGGAGATTGCCCAACCGATAACCGCAACATAATAAACGGCGATAACGGCTGCAATAGACACTTGAAACCAGCCAAGCCACTCATATTTTTTACTCAATTGCGCAAACACGCGTGGTGCAGAGCCTCTGTATTTGTGACCCATGCCGAATTCCATAATCATAAAAGGAATACCGGCAGTGAGCATCGCAAAAAGATATGGGATAAAAAATGCGCCGCCGCCATTTTCATAAGCCATATACGGAAAACGCCAAATATTACCTAATCCTACTGCTGAACCAACAGCCGCAAGAATAAAGCCCGCTCGGGACCCCCATTGTTCTCGTTTCATAAAAATTTCCATGTAGTTTATTCTTGAACATTAGCGTATCTGCTAATTATTGAAATTAATGCGCTTAAGCTTATACCCAAATTACTGGAAAATGGATCTTCAAGTAATTTGGGTATATTAGCCAAGCATAAAAACAGAGTACCTATTTGAATGGGGCAAGGCAATAATTACTTTGTATAGAGGTTCCTTTCTAAGGCTCTACCCGTCATTCCCGAGTTTTTTATCGGGAAATGACAAATTTATCAGGAACAAATTTGAACGTTGGAATTGACGACAACGACCTGAAAGGCGCAGGGCACGCCGACTATTAACGCTCAAATTGTTTATGCATAAAGGTGTAATAGAGCACCGGGATAATAACCAGTGTTAATATTGTTGAGATTAAAATGCCGAAGATAAGGCTAATCGCCAATCCTGAAAATATCGGATCATCAAGGATAAAAAAGGCCCCGATCATGGCTGCCAATCCAGTTAAAATAATCGGTTTTGCACGTACCGCGCCAGCGTGAATGACCGCTTCTTTAAAGGGTTTCCCATCACGGGCTTGGTGGTTGATAAAATCGACGAGCAGAATCGAATTGCGCACAATAATACCCGCGAGTGCGATCATGCCGATCATTGAAGTCGCTGTAAATTGCTGGCCCAAAAGCGCATGACCGGGCATCACGCCAATGATGGTCAAAGGAATGGGCGCCATAATAATCAGCGGTACTATGTAGGATTTGAACTGCGCCACGACTAATAAGTAAATTAACACCATACCAACGGCATAAGCGATGCCCATATCACGGAATGTTTCATAGGTTATTTTCCATTCTCCATCCCAAAGTATTTCCACTGCACTGGTGCCGCTTGGCTGCTCTACAAAGTATTGCGTAATATCTAAGCCGAGATCTTTTATTCGACCGGATATGGCAAACATGCCATAAAGCGGACTATCGAGATCGCCGGTCATATCAGCGGTGACCATGATCATCGGAATCATGTTTTTGTGCATAATAGGTTTGTCCGTAATGGTTTTTTCGATGCTGACCATTTCTGAAAGCGCAATTAACTGTCCGCCTTGACTGGATAATTTAAGGTTTAACAGTTGCGCTAGATCCACTTTTTCGCCCTCTTTGAGTTGCAGGCGAATCGGGATCGCATATTTCTGTTTCTCCCTGTGCAAAATATTAATCTCTTTACCGCCGACAGAAGTGGCAACGGCATCGACGATATTGGTATAAGGAACGCCAAAGCGAGCCGCTTTACTGCGATCAATGTTAACCAACCATTTCAGCTGTTCTTCCGGCAGCATAATGTCGATATCAACCACATTCTCCGCTTCGCTAAATAACGTTTTTAAGTCTGTTGCGGTTTGCTCGCGCAAGGCCTGATTCGGGCCATAAACTTCCGCGACAATGGGCGACCATACTGGCGGCCCAGGCGGCACTTCAACAACTTTGACATTGGCGCGATAAGGTTTGGCAATCGCCTGCAGATTTTCGCGCACGCTTACCGCTATTTGATGGCTATCACGTGTGCGATGTTTTTTATCCACTAAGTTAACCTGAATATCGCCCAGTTCCTGGCTCGCGCGCGTGTCGTAATGGCGTACTAGCCCGTTAAAATTAATCGGGGCGGCGGTGCCCGCATAGAGCTGAAAATCTTTTAATTCGGGAATTTTTGCAACGACATCGCTTAATTCAACGAGCACTCTTTGTGTTAGCTCAACGGGACTCCCTTCAGGCAGGTCGACAATAATTTGAAACTCTGATTTATTGTCGAAGGGCAGCATCTTCATTACCACCCACTGTTTGATTGGCAGGATAAGCGAAACAACGATTAACAGTAATACCCCGGCAAAAAGCATCCAACGTGCGAATTTTGCTTTGTTACCGAGAATAAATGGACCAATCAATCTATTGAATAATCGTCCCATAAAGTTATCGTTATCGGATTCACTTTGCTTTGCTGCTATTTCAGCCGGGTGATGTTTAAGCAGTTTACTGCTCAGCCAGGGAGACAGAGTAAAGGCAACGGCCAGAGAAATAAGCATCCCCATACTGGCGTTAATAGGGATAGGGCTCATATATGGCCCCATCAGGCCGGTGACAAATGCCATGGGTAAGAGTGCTGCAATAACGGTAAAGGTTGCAAGAATGGTCGGGCCGCCGACCTCATTCACTGCGATAGGAATAAGTACACTTAGTTTCTCGTTGCTCAGTTTCATATGGCGGTGAATATTTTCAACCACCACAATGGCATCATCGACCAAAATTCCGATTGAGAAAATAAGCGCAAACAGCGAAACCCGGTTAAGGGTAAAGCCATAAGCCCATGAGGCGAATAGAGTGATGGTTA
>NZ_JBLIEK010000140.1:0-7663 GCF_047632995.1 Psychromonas sp. | reverse complement strand
ATTATTGCGGTTTCCCTCGGTCTTGGCTTAGGCTTAGCGCTGGTACCTGATATATTCGCAAAAACCCCTGATCTAATACAAAACATTTTCAGCTCAGCCGCCGCCACTGCTGGGCTTACAGCAATGTTACTGAGCTTTATTTTACCGGAGCTAAAAGAACAAGAATGATACAAGTTTTAGGGATAGTCTTATAATTTTATACTCATTAGTCAGAGATAACTGGTTTTATGGACCGTAAAATTAAACATTTAATCGCCGACGGACGTTGCAGTTAGACGCGGTATCAATAGTTGGCTCAAGGCGCTATGGACGATGGCCATCATCTATTTGGAGTGTTCTGTTAGCAGCAGATAACAAAACTGTGATGATGGAGCAAGGTAATAACAAGCCCCTGACTCAAACAAAATGCCATTAATACAGCCCGTTACAAAGCAGTTTGCTCCAGGCCAACTCCGAAATATGACTCTGTAACAATAGCTAAGGCTTTTAAAACATGCGCTTGCTCACAAAATTGAGAAATATAGCACATATGGCATCCAGTATGTCAGAACGACAATGACGTGATTTAACCTGAAACCATACTTAAAACCAACGTTGAATGTGCCCAGCAGTTACATATCATCTCTTATTCAATAGACGATTCACGTGCGGAGGCTAATAGGGGCGAGCGTCGGTAAAATTGATGCCTGACATATTAGTTTTAAAAATAAATCCATACCAAACTGACATGTTTTAATAGTGTGACTAAGACCCTAATGAATACACCCATCGTAGATCTTATTAAATAATGCTGAATATTTGATTCAGTCGCGGTCGGGTTAATATTAAATAGGAAGAATGTTTAGTGTTTAGTGTTAACTATCAACATTAATCAGATTTGGAATTGATCCTGTAGACACTATCTTTCTCCTCAGATCCCAAAATGAGGTCTTATCGGGTTCTAATCTTGAGATAACCTTTTTTTTATTATCATGTCACTCAACAATTGTGAGCGACATGATAAATTTTATAAAAAGGTATTACCTCGCTGACGTCTAAAAATTAAGACCCGTTGATTAGAGCAAGTACTTGGTTTATTGTTCTAAAAAATTAACAAAATATAATAATTATAAATTCTGGAAATCATGAAATATTTCAAACCTTTAATACCTTTTTTATTAGGCTGCATAGTTTTATTAATCAGTAACAACTTTTTTGAATTCACTTTAATTAATGGTCTATCGCAGTTATTACTATTTATATTGGTGGTAAATATTCCTGCAAAGTTAACCGGTAGAATGTCTTACGTAGATATTGGTTGGCCGTTGGGTTTAGCTTTAATTGGCCTTCTAGTTCTGGTTTACGGTCAGGGCGCAGATACTAAAAAATGGCTAGCGGCTATTTTATTTTTATTTATGGGGCTGCGTATGGGTCTGATGGCGCTTCTGTATTTAACCAAAGGAGCGTTTAAACGAGAGCTACCCCGATACCAATATCAGAAACTACGCTGGGATAAAGAAGGTAAAGCCAATGTTAATTTGGCTATGCAAGTAGAGATTTTAGTTCAAGCCTTTGCAAATATGAGTTTTCTAGCCATGCCTGCTTTATTAATTGCGTGGAACCCAAACTCTACCTTTCATTGGCTAGAGATCCTGGGTATTGGTCTTTGGCTGTTAAGTTATGGCTTAGAAAGTCTTGCCGATAAACAAAAAAATAGCTTTATTAGTATGAATGTAAAAGCAGGAGATAGGCGCGCATTATGCAATGTGGGTCTTTGGCGCTTTAGCAGACATCCGAATTACTTTTTTGAATGGATGGTTTGGAACTCATTAGTCGTGATTGCGCTGCCATCAGTCATGGCGCTTTGGAGTACAGAGCCTTTAGTCATAATGTTAGGTTTGGTGGGTGTTTTATTGATGGCATCACGAGTAATGTTTACCACATTAGTCTATTACACTGGCGCTGTTCCTGCTGAATACTATTCAGTACAAAAACGCCCTGAATACAAAGAATATCAACGTACTACCAGTATGTTTTTCCCAAAAAAACCCAAGTTCTAGCATATCAAGTTTAAGTGCATCAGTATAAAAATAGAGCGGGAGCGAAGTGGGCTATTCTTTAATTAAATTGAGACTACAAAATAATCATCAATCAATAACATCAGCTCGTTTGATTTACCTTCAGCTCAGGTGATATACGGAGCATATATTGCCTTTTGCTTTTATATCCGTTGACTAAATTTATACATAAAAATTATTTGTGATAAAAAGACAAAACCTGACCTCCATGGCTTATGGTTTGGTGTCACTGTGGTTTACATTTTGTAAACCGCCTCTTTTGTAGATTTATGTTTTCTTTATGTTTTTTCTAAATAATTAATCTAAATCATATTAGTCAGACCCACTATTAATAAGTACAAACACTAATGCCACATTCCATGTAATGATTAGATACTTAGTCTAATCTATTGAAAAATGTCCATTAAAAAAGAGCGGTTTGTACATTGCCGTCAATAATTTACAAACACCCAATTAAACTTCTAGTGAATTGCGAATCGCCGTAAGCTAATTTTTGTCTTGCTAATTTATTGGTCAAGCATGGCCTGAATTTCGCTGATAAATGCAAAACGCTGTTGATTGAGTTCTTGATCTGTTGCGCCTAACCAATTGCCATTGAGGGCGATCACTAATTGTCTTGCTGGGTCAATAAAGATGGTTTGTCCAAATATACCGCGCGCAGTAAAAGTGCCATCGTCAAAAGTCCACCATTGATATCCATAACCAGAGCCAGGTTGACCGATATCGGCTTGCTTGCTTGTTGCTGTTTTAAACCAGCCGTCAGGGAGTATAGATTTTCCATTTATGTTGCCGTCCTCAAGCACAAAAAGACCGTATCTTGCGAAATCACGCAAGCTAGCTTGAATACAGCAGCCAGAAATTTCCTTGCCATCAGGACCCAATAACCAGCTAGCTTGATCAGCCATGCCGAAGGGCTGCCAAATTTTTTCGCCAAGGTATTGTGCAATAGACTGACCTGTTGCCGCCTCAACCAATATGCCAATCAAATTTGTTTCGCCAGTAGAATATAACCACTGCTCGCCCGCTGGATGGGCTCGGGATAAAGTGCGCATGTAACTTACAATGGTGGGTAAACCATCGGTCGCAATGTGATTATTAAAACGGGCCACATCTGACTGAGGATCGGTATAGCTTTCATTCCAATCTACCCCAGACGTCATTGTCAGTAACTGCGAAATCGTTACGCTATCATACACAGAGCCTTTGAGACCCTTGATATAATCAGACACATTATCATCGAGGCTTTTAATATTGCCATCTTTCAGTGCGATCCCCACAAGGGAAGAAGTAAAGGATTTTGCAACCGAGAAGCTAGTCCATCTCTTATCAGGGGAATGGCCCAAGCCATAGCGTTCGAAGCGAATATTGCCCTTGTGTAAAACCAACATCCCAGCAAGGCTTTGCGTTTCAAAAAAAGTGTTTATGTTAGTAGTAAAGTCTAGTGGTTCGCCAAGTGATAATGCGCGTTTGTTGGAGCTTGGTTGTATTTCTTTAGACTTTACCAAAACTGAAATTTTGTCCATCATTTTGAAGCCTGCATCACGCTGGCTTTGACTCCAAAAAAGAATGTTGGTATCTGTGGGCGGATCGGCCAGCAGTGCTCGCCAATCAGGACCCATTGACCACAAGCTAATACCAGAGATTGCGAAAACAGCCACTAACAAGATGCAGCCCCACTTTATTCCTGCTTTCATTTACGTATTCCTATCTAAGTATTAATCTTTAGCTAACTTAACCGCAGGTCTTTAAGCTACCAGTTCAGCAGGAAAATATAAAGAAGGCACTCGTTTTAAAAAGCAGCAAAAAAATAGCGAAGAATTAGCTAAGGTGTAGCAAGGTAATAGCTAAGTGGTAACTAAGTAGTAGCAAAGAATCATTCATCAGTTCAGCATCAAGGTATTCAAACAGCTACAAACGTTATGCTCTAACTCAGTCACGTAAACCAAACGACTTTAATTGATACCAATATAAGAGTCCAATATAAGAGTCAGGGTCAATTTAAATAGCTTGATTAACCTCAATTCATAGTTCACTTACTCAAAAATTCGACTTGCCCCTACTTTATATTTTGTAAAACATCTAAACCACCTTGGTCACTATGGTATTGTAGTTTCACTGACAACACCTTCACTCTCCCCAATATTCCAAGCATTATGAGCCAAACATTCATATTACGAAATTACCAAACTCAAGCTGTTAATGCGGCTTTAGAACATTTTCGTAATAGTGATGATCCAGCGGTGATTGTGTTGCCTACCGGTGCAGGTAAAAGTTTAGTGATTGCTGAGTTGAGTCGATTGGCAAAAGGGCGTGTCATTTGCCTTGCACATGTAAAAGAGTTAGTAGAGCAAAATCACTCAAAATTTCTTGCTACGGGTTCGCCAGCAGGTGTTTTTTCGGCTGGATTGGGCCAAAAAAATAGCACAGCAAAAACGACTTTTGCAAGCATTCAGTCACTGTCTGCTAGCCTAGACTCTTTCCGAACCCCTGCCAGCCTGATTATTATTGATGAGTGTCATCGAGTGGGCATAGATGACAGCGGTCAATACAATAAAACGCTAACGCATTTTCGCACGCTTAATCCTAGCGTAAAAATTCTTGGTTTAACCGCTACACCCTATCGATTGGGCAGCGGCTGGATTTATCAACATCATTACCATGGTTATACAAGACCATGCATGACTTCTTTTTTTAAAAAATGTATTTTCGAACTACCACTCCAGCACATGGTAAAAGACGGGTATTTAACACCACCTATTCACTATGATGCAGCCATTGCACATTATGACTTTAGTTTGCTGACACAAAGCTTGGACGGTGAACAAGACACTGATGATATTGCCTTAAATGAACTTATTCACAAACATCCACGAGTGACCAAAGCGGTTACCGAGCAAATTTTACAGCTTAGCCAAAACCGTCAAGGCGTGATGATTTTTGCTTCAACCATAGATCACGCACAAGAAATCACTGGTTATTTACCTGCAGACCAAACAGCCTTCATTACCGGTACCACAAGAATAAAACAACGTGACGCATTAATAGCCGCGTTTAAAGCCAAAAAAATTAAGTATCTGGTCAATGTGTCTGTATTGACGACAGGCTTTGATGCGCCACATGTTGATGTTATTGCTATTTTGCGTCCCACTCAATCCATTAGCTTATTTCAACAGATTGTAGGACGTGGTTTGCGGCTGAGTCCGGGGAAAAATGATTGCTTAGTATTGGACTATACCAATAATGGTTACAACATTTTTCAACCAGAAATTGGGGAAAAAAAACCCACACAAGATTCTGTTGCTGTTCAAATCCATTGCCCTCAATGTGATTTTGCAAATGTATTTTGGGGCAGAAAAGACACAGAAGGTAATATTATTGAACATTTTGGACGTCGTTGCCATGGCTTGATTGAAGCCCGCGAAGGCCCCGATAGCCCTGAAAACACAGAAGTCCCAGATGACCCCAAATACGAGACACAATGCACTTATCGTTTTCGCTTCAAATGCTGTCCTTATTGCAACCAAGAAAACGATATCGCCGCCAGACAATGCCAGCATTGCTCAGAGAAGTTAATTGACCCCGATGATTTATTAAGAAGTGCGTTAAATTTAAAAAATAATAAAGTACTGCGTTGTGCTGCCATTACGCCAGAGATTATCTGGGCGGACAAGTGTTTAAAGGTAACCTACCACGACGAAGACGGCCTCACGTTATCGGAAACCTTCCGCTTTAATTACAAAAATTCGAGACAAGCATTTAACGATTTATTTGCACGAAGAATAGCTAACGCAAGTCAGTCGATTCAGTTCAACTCACTGGAAGAGTTGGAGAAGTTTTTACCTTACCTACCAGCGCCTGACTTTGTGATAGCCAAAAAGCAAAAACATCACTGGCAAGTGACCGAACGTTTATTTGATTACGAGGGTCCTTATCGAAAAGCGAATGAACTTAGCTGATAAACATAGAGGGGTAAGTTTTTCTTTTTGCCCTACCTTATAACGCAAGTAAAAGGGTCAGAGTTAGTTTAAAGCTTTCACTTCACTTTTGTTATTGTGCCAACCGAGTGGCCTGCTTCGTTTCCTTTCAATAACCCATCGCCCTGTAAACGTAAGTAAAAGTAAGTAAAAGGGTCAGAGTCAGTTTAAAGCTTTCACTTCACTTGTGTTCTTGCGCCAACCGACTGGCCTACTTCGTTTCCTTTCAATAACCCGTCGCCCTGTAAGACGCTCAATATCAGCAAGAAAGTGTTCGTTACCTAGCGCTAACCCCTTGTTGCTCGCTTGGCGAATATCTTCCAACAACTTACCTTCTATCTGTTGTGCAAACAATCCGCGATACGCTAACTGACGCTCCTTTTCATTTATTCCAAGTCGAGTGTAAATAGAATGAGGTGTTAACAAATCACTCTTTTTACCAAAAGCATTACATTGATAGCTTGACCAAAAGTAAACGGCTTGCTCATCGTCCTTGGATCCCCTCACAGGGTTCAACTTGATATAACGATAAACTTGCATAAGGTAGGTTTTCTCTTGCAACAAACAGGATGTAAACCGCCCTTCCCACAATGTGCCTGTTCGTTTATAACGGCGATTAAAATAAGCCACATACATTCGACCTAGAGACTGCATCATTTGCGAAATTCCGCTGGCATTGCTTGGGGTACACAAAAGATGAACATGATTGGTCTTTAACACCCACGCATGAACACTGACTTTATATTTTTTAGAATACGTTTAAGCCAGCCAACATAAGCTTGCATATCCTGTTCACATGCAGATATCGCATGAGGATTATTCCCCGCTGGATCGATTGTTCAGGCATGCATGCACTGGAAACTCGTTTCTTTCTGGTCATTAAAACAACCTATATTTTTAGTTATAAAAATAGGGTGGTTTGTTTAAATTGATTCTTGTGTCTGACACTTTTATTTACCCTTTTTATTTACAGGACCACAAATAGTCTCACGTTTATAAGCTACAATATGCCCAAACCGTGATGGTTATCATTCGTGTGAATAAATACAAAAAATATGCGGGTACTACACCTGTAACATAACGAAGCGGTAAAAAAGAATGGATGCATTGACGATGCTCATGTAACAAATTTTTACGGCAAACATTCGTTGAATGGGCACAACAATTGGTGCGCTATTCTTTTTAGGAAAAGTCTATTATTGGCAGCAATAAGCTAAAGGAAAACCACATAACACCATCATCAGAGCGTCGGCATTTAAGTGGATCAGAATATTGTTTCGGCGTTGAAAAATAAAGACACTACATAATGAATCAACGTATTTAGAAGCATTGAAACGTAACAGCTCCCCCCTAATTAAGATATGCGGTGGAAAGAAAGTTTTAGGGCTTGCGTTCCGCCTCAGGGGATGTCGTTATATTACCGCAATACAAAGACCAAATAGATAATTAGTTAGACTTGAAATTAGAATTTAAAACGTCAAGCTCTTTGAGTTTACTCTCAAGATTATCTAGCTTTCTCATAGTTACAATGGCAAAAACAAAACCAGAAATCCCCATTGACATGCCGATTATTCCAAATACAAAACCTAAGTCTTCCATGATGCAATTCCTCTATATTAATGTTAATAAGTA
>NZ_JBLIEK010000139.1:0-7722 GCF_047632995.1 Psychromonas sp. | reverse complement strand
AGTAGATAAAATTATTATAATTAAGCTCCCGTTATAACTCGTGCAGTAAAGCGGAAGGTTATTTTTACTGTACAGATCTGCTTTTTTCTAGCGCTTCAACACCATACAAACTACTGTTTTATTTTTTTATCTTCGATACAATACAACCCAATAATTATCTATTCATTTATAGTTGTCGCTAAGCAATTGCAGAACACTGTACAACAGGTTGGGAAATGGTGTCATCGTTGGGTTCGTTGAAACCTTAGTTCGATTTATTTTTACTTATCTCTCCACGTAAAACTAGCGACACAAATAACCAGCATACAAAGGCGCAGAGTGTGGCGGCGCGCCTTTATTTGTCTCAATTAATTTGTCTTGTATGGATATTTACGATCTGCTTTATCATTTGAATGATAAAAATATTTTCTATATGGAATCATCCATATAACACAAGAAAAAATCCACACAGAACTTCCGATTATTGTTAAAAAATCTCCATTTTGTATGCCTGATAAAACAAATATTGTGCCTGAAATACAAAACCCAAATAAAGCAAAGAGTTCTAATTTCCAATCCTGATTATTATTTTTTGTTTTCTTTAACGTGCTAAATTCTGATTTTTTATTAATTTTAGTCATGTAATCATCTTTAATATAAGGGGATATGAGGAGTCCTTTCTTTCTAATTACTTTTATTAATTTGTTAGCTGTATTGCCCAAAAAAGGAGTTTGTAAAAGCATTAAACTACAACTTCAAATATAGCACCGACGGCGGCGGTCAATCCCATTGCAAGCGCGCCCCAAAAAGTCACTCTGAAAGCCCCGATACTAATTGACGCACCACCGGTTCGTGCCGCAAGCCCACCTAAAACGGCAAGAAATACAAGAGATAACATTGCAACTGAAAATATTAAGAAATTTTCAGGGATTATCCAGGCAACAAATAAAGGAAGTGCTGCACCGATTATAAATGCAGCAGCCGAATAAATGGCTGCTTGAATCGGTTTTGCACTAGCAACATCTGAGATACCTATTTCATCTCTAGCATGTGCACCTAATGCGTCGTGAGCCATTAGCTGCTCAGCTACCTGTTTAGCAAGGAGGGGATCAAGCCCTCTGGTTTGGTATATTTCAGCTAACTCTACTTGTTCTAAATCGAAATTGTCTTGTAGTGACTCTTTTTCAAGTTCCAAATCGGCGTTCTCTGTATCAGCTTGAGAACTAACAGACACATATTCACCAGCGGCCATAGACATAGCACCTGCGACAAGACCAGCAACACCTGTAATAAGAACATTATATTGAGCTGTGCCCGCAGCAGCGACACCAATGATAAGGCTCGCCGTTGACACAACCCCATCATTTGCCCCTAAAACAGCGGCTCGCAACCAACCAACGCGATGTGACTTGTGTTCTTCATGATGACTCATATATTCACTCTCTTTGTTTGCAGCTAACGGGCTGTATAATTTTTCTATTTTCATAAAAAAACACCTTTTCCTAAATTTATTTCTTTTTATTTTCCTTCCTCATCTTCCTGCTCTAGATCAGCATGAGCGTCTGCATCAAAACTCATAATATTTTCCAGCTCGCCAAACCAAAGATATGAACTTGTAATTTCATACTGACGCTCATTGTCTGTTGTGGAAAGTTCTTTGAGTATCCAAAGTATATTTTTTGCATCAGGGAAGCTATCTGCATTGATTTTCTCTTCAAAAATACGATTTAAGATTGCAGATTCCTTCAATCCATTTGCAAGCAACCTAACTATCACAGCATGCAGTGAACGATCAAATATCTCAAATGAATCCTTTTTATTTGCGCTTATTTTTATAGTAAATTTAACGCCCGTCGGCTCGGTGAACGTGCCATTGTAGGCTTTTCTTGACAGTTCATAAGCATTAAAAAGGCTCATGTGATAGGCCGGTTCTGCATGTACTTCCCAAAGATTTTTTTCAAGCATTTGATGACTTATTTGATCTATCTTGCCTTCAGTAATTTCATCTTTAAAAATATGTGCTAAAAGTAATTTAGCCGATTCATGAGGTTCAAGATCATTAAGTGACATCAAACACATATCTTTTAACTCTGATTCACCCATTCCGCCAAGTTCATCTTCACCTATATCAATCATAGCTAACAGCGCTTTATAATCATCTGCCACCCAACCATTTTCAATCTCAGAAACTTTCAGAATAGATAAAATCTCTACATTAAATTCTTTGTTCATTACAATCTTCTACGATTACCCTATGAGGCGTGTTTTTCTTTTTGACCTATACCCATTTGATTCATCCAAAGTGCTCTGCCCTCCCAAAAAAACACGTTCTTTTTGGAGCATCTCAATTAATTTATCAGTCATTGTGCATAATAAAGATCTAATTCGAATGGCATGTGTTTATTCAGCGACTGTTACATCTGATTCTTAAGCCGTGCATTATCAGAGTTTTAAATGCCCTAGCTGCAACAGAGCAATGGGAACTGTCGCATACGACCGACAAGGCGCTAGACAAAAACATTAACACACACGTTGGAAAAGAGGAATCCGTAGCAATATGAAGCAGACAATCAGTAAAAATTTTAACCGGCAATAAATTAAAGAATAAATATGGGCCTCAGCAGGTGATCAGGTATTAACTGCATTAATATCTATTATGCGTTTTGAAGATTTGTTAGTACGAAGTAGAAGAGAATAGTTTTCATTTTTACTGCCGCTATCTGATATTTTGCACTAGCTGCCCGGTAGTTTCACAGGCTGTTTTTTACTCAATGCAGGAAATTAAAGCTAAATAATTAAACAGGTTCATTTAAAATCACACTAGAGAAATAAAAGTTATGTTTCATTATTAGGATCGTAATGCCCGAATGTGGGATGCAAAAAAAGCCCTATTAGAATATAAATGACAAAAAATACTACTCAGGCAACAAAATACGGGAATTGCATACCTACGCGCAGGCTTACCCGATATTTTAAATGATATACAAGCGAAAAAAGAAAAAATTATTAGCGCCATTGAGAGTAGATAAAATTATTATAATTAAGCTCCCGTTATAACTCGTGCAGTAAAGCGGAAGGTTATTTTTACTGTACAGATCTGCTTTTTTCTAGCGCTTCAACACCATACAAACTACTGTTTTATTTTTTATCTTCGATACAACATAAGCCGCCAATGGCTCCATCACGGTTCACCATTATCACACTGAAGAAAAACCTGAACTAATCTTCAGAGTGTAACGCGACTTAAAAACCGACAACAATATGGCCAATTGTGCTTATACACCCCATTTAACTGCACCTGCATCAGACGGAAAGTCTAGCCCTCTATTTGTGTACCTGTCATTAGCCTGTTTTTTGTATCGATCGCTTTCGATATTGGGAATAACATTCCCAATACTGGGAATAAATAATTACAAAAAACAGTTTAATTTGAAGTTTATCTTAAAAAACAATTAGTTAAAAACTGGTAAGATAATTGAATGTAGAGTAACTGAATTAATAATGTATCTATTCAACCCCTCAATAATTTGAGGTTTTTTTTTATAAAATAAGAGCGTAATAAGGAGTGTAATGTGAATATAAAAAACATTTTTAGCAAGGGCTTAAGCGTAATTGCCGGGGCTGCGTTTCTACTTGCATTAACAGCTTGCTCAAGCGATAGATCGCAGGCTAGTGATAATTGCGCACAAGTTGCCGGCACTTGGATAACAGAAGAAGTTATCGATGACACGCAATGCGGCGGCCATGGAAGAACGGAAAACCACAGTTACACCGTCAGTCAGAATAACTGTCAGGTATCGGTAGCGGAAAACGGCGCTGTCGGCGTGGTCACCGGCTCAGAAATTCACTGGCCCGCTTACGCTTTTCCAAATTATGGTGGCACCACTGAGGCGTCCGAAGAAACCACTAAAGTGCAAGGCCAAAAATTAGCCAGCACAGTCCGTTGGACTTGGAGTAACGAAGAGATGGAATGCTCAGGAACAACCGCAATGACGGGATATATCGCCTCAAAAATGATCTCAACAACGGAGGATCTGGAAAAAGCGCTCGACGGTAAATGGACAGGAAGCTGGGGTAACAATAAAACCGAATCGGTAGAAATCGTAGAAATCAATAAAAAAAATGTGCTCTTTACCTATTACTGGGCGGCCGATCCTTCTATTGATAAAGCCGCGGGCTCAGCACTTTTTAGAGGAGATCGCCAAGCCGGAGAAACGCTTGCATTTACATGGGAAATAACGGATAAGGAAAAGCTTTCTTTTTCCCTGAATAAGGCGCACGACATACTGACTGTAGTATATGAGAATGGCTTTATTTATGGCTTCAACGAAATGACTCAAGACTATAACAAAAGTATTGCTAAAAAATACAGTTCAATTCTCTCCCCCAAAGATGGCGCTTTTGAACATATATTTTCTGTGCAGGCAGCCAATGCTAAAGAGGTCTATCTGGCAGGCGAAATGACCAGCTGGCAAGGCAATGTTCTGAAGATGAAAAAAGGCGCAGACGGTGTTTGGGTTTTACCTCTGTATCTTGAGCAAGGGGCTTGGCAATACAAGTTCGTTATTGATGGAGAGTGGCATTATGACAAAGCCAATCCGGTCACCACGGACGATGGATATGAGGGTTACAACTCAATTATTGTGTTAGGTGAAGAGAATAGCGATGCTAAGGTAACTGCCAATATTCCTCACGGCAGTGTGGAGAAAATAAATATACAAAGCAAAGCGTTAGGCACAAACAGTGCGTTTATGCTTTATCTCCCACCGGGATATTCGCAAAACACAGCAAAAAACTACCCGGTTTTATTTTTGCTGCACGGTTACGGAAATAACGAAGAGCAGTGGACCCGCGACGGCAAAATCCAGAATTTTATGGACAACTATATCCATGAAGGTGGGATCCAGCCTTTCATCGTCGTTATGCCTTTTGGTGATACAAGTCAGTATATGGGCAAATATGAAACACATCTTATGAACGAAGTGAGGGGCTATGTAGACACGCATTACCGGGTAAAAACAGGCAAAGCCTCTACCGCCATTTCCGGCATTTCGATGGGTGGCTTCGGTGCATTTTATTTAGCGCATCGTCACCAAGACGTGTTCGGACTAACTGTGCCGCTCAGCGGCTATTTCAATATGAGTTTATACCCTGAACTAGGTGTAGATGGAAAAATAGCAATGGACTCTGAACTGCACTTCTACTGTGGCACTGACGACACTACCAGCTTTTCTTTAAACCAAGCACTGGTAAAAAGATTAAAAGAAAACGACGTTGATTTTACTTATCAAACAGCAGCCGGCGGGCATACTTGGCGCTACTGGAACGGTATCAGCAAAGAGTTCCTGAAGGTCGTCTCTGACTACTTTAATAAGGCTTGAGCACATAATTATAATTTTTAGTGAGGAGTTAACCTCTTTGCTTTAGTGTGTAAGCTACTGTTTTTTTTGGGCGCAGAGCGAATTGAACGACAGTTCAGTGTCATAAGCGGATAAGCTATGCGCATCCTTTTTTCAGCCAGCCTGTTTTTTTAGAAGTGGACTGAAGTCCACGCCCCAAGTTCTTTAAGCAAAAAGCAAGGTCTGCTCTTCTTACCTGAGTTAAGTGGATAAGCATGAAACATGCTTACAAAAGTACTGTTTCTATCGCAAATTCAGCGAGATAGTTGCACATGCACCGGCTTCCCCGTGATTATTTTCAAGCGTCAAATGACCACCATGCGCTTCAATAATTTGCCGGCTAAAAACCAAACCGATACCCGACCCAAGTTGTTTAGTTGAGTAAAACGGCACAAAAAGATTCTCACAGTTACTGATACCACAACCATTATCAGAAATCGAAATAATACAAAAACGGTTCGCAATTCGGCATGTCACCTGTACTTTTCCTGTTTCAGTAGTGCATGCTTCTAATCCGTTTTTAAGTAGATTAATAATCACCTGCTCAATAAGCGTCGAGTCTAATGCTAATGAAATCTCCT
This sequence comes from Psychromonas sp., assembly GCF_047632995.1. Lineage (GTDB taxonomy): Bacteria > Pseudomonadota > Gammaproteobacteria > Enterobacterales > Psychromonadaceae > Psychromonas. The sequence continues at coordinate 1,763 of NZ_JBLIEK010000139.1, read as the reverse complement.
GATCTGAATTGAATTCTATACGCGGATCGCCAATCAGGTTAATACAGTTTGCAATAACGGAGTTAACATCGACTCGTTGTCTGTTCGGTTTAGGTAAATGGGTAAATTGACGATAGCTTTTAACGAACAGCTCTAAACTTTTTGCCCGCTCGGCAATCAATGCTAAACCTTCCAGCATCTCCTGATCATGGTTTTTATCTAGGTCATATTGCAGTGATTGGCTGATCGAGGCAATGGGAGTCAGACTGTTATTAATTTCATGGCTCAATACACGTAATAAATTCTTCCATGCCTTGAGCTCCTCATCTCTTAATAAGTGGCTAACATCACTGATGAAATAGATTTGAAAACGTTTTCCCTGTTCAAAATAGCTATCCTGATACAGTTGCCAGCGTCCTGCCTGCGCAGGAAATTGAAACTCAATCACGGCCTGTTTGTGTTTCTTGAAGAGTTGAATTAACCCGAGAGACTGAGTTGTTTGACCGACAATATCGGGAGAATATGCAAACAGTTTATTGGCCTGCGGGTTAGCTAAAGTGATTTTCCCGTCACCATCACTGGCGATAATTGCAACATCGATATTGCTGACAATTTTCTGCAACAACAAATTATTGGTTTTATCTGCGCTATGGTGAAAGCCGGCCTGCTCTACAAGGCCATTAATGGTTACCGCAAGCGATGAGAAAAGATCACTGTTTTGTACTCTAAGGCGTTGACTGAAATCACCTTCCATAACGCCATGCAGCAAACTTGAAAATGTATTTAATTTATTTTCTATGCGGATAGATAAGAGTAGATAACTAAATAGAAATAAACCGGCTAATGCCACTGTAGAAAGAGAGATAACGATTAAACTCATCTCCAGTAGCATTAAGCAGACAGGTAATAAAATGAGCGCAGGTAATGCAACACCTATAAAGGTAAGTTTAATCCTAAAATAGAGTGAATTTTCCTTCATCTATAAACCCAGTTTCTCTAAACGGCGATAAAATGCACTGCGCGTTAAACCCAGTGAGTCTCCAGCCTCTTTGGCATTACCGGCAAATGATTTCAAACGCTGAGAAATCACCCCCCTTTCAATCTCCAGCAAACTTAAATCTGAATTATCAAAGTTCACCTGCATTTTCGTCTGCATAGTCGCATGCTGAGATTGCAGATTGAGCATTAGATGCTGCGGTTCGATAACATCCGAAGCCACTAATAACGCCCTTTCCATGGTATGAGCCAGTTCGCGGACATTACCGGGCCAATGATAATCAAGCAGAGATTGCTGTGCTTTTGCTGATAATGGTACGGCGGGTTTATGATACTTAATCGCTATCTGCTTAATGAAATCATTCGCTAATGGAATAATATCTTCCTGTCGGTCGCGCAGTGCGGGCACCTTGAGAATAAGTGTATTGATGCGAAACATCAGATCCTGACGAAATTCACCGGCATTAACCATTGCCAGAAGATCGCCATTGGTCGCACTAATTAAGCGAAAATCCGTTGCCCGTGTACTGCTTGAACCGACCTTTTCAAACTGTTTTGCTTCTAATACTCTTAATAACTTAGCCTGCTGGGTTAAAGGCACATTGGCAATTTCATCTAAAAACAAAGTGCCTTGATGGGCTAATTCAAAGCGACCAACACGACTCTCTTTGGCATCGGTAAAAGCCCCTTTTACATGACCAAACATTTCACTTTCAAAAAGCGTTTCCGAGATCCCGCCCATATTGACAGCAACCAACGAATCTTCACTGCGCAGCGAATGCTGGTGA
>NZ_JBLIEK010000138.1:0-7905 GCF_047632995.1 Psychromonas sp. | reverse complement strand
GCCCGTTCATGACACTGAACTGTCGTTCAAATCACTTCCCGATAAAACAACTCGGGAATGACGGAGGGGCGGTTTTGCTGCGTCATCCTCAAAGATTCAATCCGTCATCCTCAAAGTGTTTTGTTGAGGATCCCGGTGAGTCATGGCGCTGCTAGATCTGGGATTCCCGATAAAACAACTCGGGAATGACGGGGGCGGTTTTTGTTGAGGATCCCGTTGAGTCATGGTGCTGCTAGTTCTGGGATTCCCGATAAGACAACTCGGGAATGACGGAGGGGCGGTTTTGCTGCGTCATCCTCAAAGATTCAATCCGTCATCCTCAAAGTGTTTTGTTGAGGATCCCGTTGAGTCATGGTTCTGCTAGATCTGGGATTCCCGATAAAACAACTCGGGAATGACGGGGGCGGTTTTGCTCCTGCTTCCAGCCTTTTCTCTAAACCAGTGCGGCTACGGAAATTTCCGTAGCGAGTCGAGGAAATTCATAATTTTGGCTTATTAATAATTTAATTTTTTATGGGGAAGCCGCAGCAGCTACCGTGCAACGGACAACAAAACAAAAATCCAAAAATATCTCATCAAGATCCCGAAAAAAGAATAATATCTATGCTACACTTTTTCGCTTAAACACAACATATGGTGTTAGCCCTCACATAAAGCGCTATATATAGTATTTCTAAGGAAAGTAACATGAACTCAACCAGCGTTAAAAAAGTATCCCCAACAACTGCTCAGGAGATCCCGCTACAGGGCGCATCCTGGGATATCTGGGATAAAAAATACCGTTTAAAAGACAAACACGGAAATCCTGTCGATCAATCGTTGGATGATACGTTTATGCGCGTTGCGAAAGCAACGGCTGCTGTTGAGAAGACCGAAGCCGAGCAGGAACGGTGGACGAAAGATTTTTTCTGGGCGCTGCAAAATGGTGCTATCCCTGCTGGCCGTATCACGTCTAATGCCGGTGCTGAAGCTTATAAACCTGCAACCTCCACTATCAACTGTACCGTTTCTGGTATTGTTGAAGACTCTATGGATGGCATTCTTACTAAGGTTCATGAAGCGGGTTTAACCTTGAAAGCTGGCTGTGGAATCGGTTATGAATTTTCGACGCTTCGCCCGAGTAATGCCTATGTTTCCGGCGCCGGCGCTTATACCTCCGGGCCACTCTCCTTTATGGATATTTTTGATAAGATGTGCTTCACCATCAGCTCGGCTGGCGGTCGTCGCGGTGCACAAATGGGTACTTTCGATGTGTCTCACCCTGATGTATTAGAGTTCATCCGTGCCAAGCGTGAAGATGGTCGTCTACGACAGTTTAACCTTTCACTACTGATCTCTGAAGAGTTTATAACCGCAGTAAAAGAAGATGCACAATGGCCGCTTAGTTTCCCTGCGACAGTAAAAGAGGTGGAAGCGGATAACCTAGCACTTGATGATAGCGAGCAGATCGTATGGCGCGACAGCCCGTTTGATTTGGAATACACAAAACAGCAGCAATATATCCTCAACGAGAATGGTCAGGTAGCCTGTCGTGTCTACAAATATATGCGCGCTTCGCGAGTTTGGGATGTGATCATGGCATCAACCTACGATTTTGCTGAGCCAGGATTTATCCTGATCGACCGTGTTAATGAGATGAATAATAACTGGTTCTGCGAGCATATTCGCGCAACCAACCCCTGCGGAGAACAGCCACTTCCTCCTTATGGAGCTTGTTTGTTGGGCTCTGTCAATCTGACCAAATTTATCGATAATGCTTTTAGTGATCAAGCCCGTTTTGATTGGGATCGTTTCCGTAAAGTCGTGGCAGTATTTACCCGTATGCTCGATAACGTGGTTGAAATCAACGGACTACCTCTCGAAGAACAGCGAGAAGAACTCATGCGTAAACGTCGTCACGGCATGGGCTTCCTTGGGTTAGGCTCAGCACTGGCGATGTTAGGTATCCGTTATGGTGGTGCAGAATCCGTGGCCTTTACTGAAGAAACATCTAAACAGATGGCGCTGCAAGGCTGGCGTACTGGTGTTGAATTGGCCGAGGAGAAAGGTGCTGCGCCGATTATGGATGAAGAGTTTGAAATCAACTCTGCGATGTTAGCTAAACGCCCAGAGATGGTAGAAAACGGCATTAAAGTTGGCGATAAAGTCAAAGGCAAGGTGCTGCATGCGCAATACAGCCGTTATATGCAACAGATTCGCGAAGAAGATCCTGAACTGATTCAAGCAATTATGGAAAAGGGCTGCCGTTTTACTCACCATACTTCTATTGCGCCTACCGGTACAATTTCACTGTCGATTGCAAACAATGTGAGTAATGGTATTGAGCCGAGTTTTTCCCATAAATACATGCGTAATATCATCACTGAGGGCAAAAAATCTAAAAGGGCGGTCGATGTTTACTCGTTTGAGATGTTAGCCTATCGCTCACTAATCGACGCAAGCGTTACTGAAACTAACCTACCGGATTATTTTACCAGTTCTGACCAAGTGCTTCCAAGCGAACATGTCGATATTCAAGCCGCAGCTCAACGTTGGATAGATTCATCTATCTCCAAGACTATCAACGTCGCAACAGATATTTCCTACGAAGAGTTTAAAGGGATCTACCTCTATGCACATTCGCAAGGGTTAAAAGGTTGTACAACGTTCCGCTTCAATCCCGAGGCATTTCAGGGGGTTTTGGTCAAAGAGAAAGATCTTGAAAATACACAGTATGAATTCACTCTCGAAGATGGCTCGACAACAACATTCAAGGGTAACGATATCATTGATTATGATGGCGAAGAACATACTGCAGCAAACCTATTCGAAGCGCTGAAAGAAGGCTACTACGGAAAATTATAAGTAGGAAAGGAACAATTATGACGATTAAAATAGAAAAAAAGATTGTTGGCTACAAGGTTCTCAGCAACGAGCAAAAAACTAAAGTAGCATCTGAAGATAAAAATGAGGATCTGGTTCAGAAGATGAATGAAACGGTATCCCGCCCAGAATTTTTAATGGGCACTACCTATAAGATTAAACCACCGGTTTCTGAGCATGCATTTTATATCACCATCAATGATGTTTTACTCAATGAAGGTACTGAACATGAGCAGACCCACCTTTACGAGATCTTCATCAACTCTAAAAGTATGGAGCACTACGCTTGGGTAGTTGCAATGACCCGAGTGATCTCTGCGGTATTTCGTAAAGGTGGTGATGCAACCTTCCTCGTCGATGAGTTGAAAGCGGTATTCGATCCCAAAGGCGGATATTTCAAGCCCGGTACTGGGCAATATATGCCGAGCATTGTTGCCGAGATAGGTTTTGTGATTGAAACCCACATGAAGCGGATTGGTATGCTCGAAGATGAAACAGATGTTCACCAGCAACGCTACCTAGCTGAAAAAAAGGCGCAGATGGCAAAAAACAACGCAGAGGAAAGCAATAATGGTAGCTTCCCTAAGAATGCTAGCATGTGTAATAAGTGTCACCAGAAAGCGGTGATCACCATGGATGGTTGTCTGACTTGTCTAAACTGTGGTGATAGCAAGTGCGGCTAATGGCAAAGAAGAGGCATGGGGTCACAAGGCATAGGGCCAACTCTTTGCTTTTGCAGAAATCGTAAGGCTAAAGATGGGATCTCAAACTTTTTAAGTAAAAAAGATATGGGGGTCCCATCTTGCGTTATTACTTGAAAAAAAACTAATAAAAAGTAGATTATTAAAGTGTTACTTCTGGTGTTGCTTTGGTTGTAAGTGACTGATTGTATTCATTAGTAAATTGGTAATTTCTACTTTAATGGTAAATAAATGTCGGTGAGAAGGTCACATTCGTCTACAAAATTAAAACAATGGAAGAAATAACGGAAATCTCAGCCAAATCGTTATTTGTTCTATTTCTGCCTAACGCCGCTTTCAGTTAAACACAACTGCTTCTATAGTGTTCAGTAAGCGAATCACTCTGAGAGCAATCATGTCCAAAGCTGCCCTGCACACAATCAAATCTTACCATCAGCAGACAAAACACCATCCGCACCAGTATGCGCGAGCGCCGAGTTATATGGACTGGGCTAATCAACCTTTGCCCTATCGCCTCTATGAAGGGGCAGAGATACAGCCTTTACCTTTATTAAAACAGCACAAGAATCATCCCTATTCAGCCCTATTTAAAGTAGTAGAACAGCCAGCAGAGCCACTCACACTAACATCCATTGCTAACATGTTAGAGCTCAGCTTGGGCTTATCTGCCTGGAAAGAATATAACGGGTCAGAATGGGCCCTGCGTATCAACCCATCTAGCGGTAACTTACACCCAACGGAATGTTATCTGCTGCTACCCGAGCTAGGGCCACAAGCTGCGAGCAGCGTGCATTACAACCCCTATCTTCATTCTCTTGAACTACGGGCCGAAATACCTGCGGCTGCGCAGCAATGGTTAAAACACGCGGATGGTTTTGCCTTAATGCTCAGCAGCATTGCTTGGCGTGAAGCTTGGAAATATGGCGAGCGCGCTTATCGTTATTGTCAGCACGATTTAGGTCATGCGCTTGGGGCATTGAGCATAGCTTGTAACCTTAACGGCTGGCAGATTCAGCTTTTAGCAAACGTTCCTTCGGAAAAAGCTAAAAGAATATTAGGCCTCACGTTATGCAATCGGTTGCCAGCTGAAACCGAGTTTGTTGATTGTGTCTGCTGGGTAAGCCGCAGCACACCCGACTTAGCAGCTGTTGAACAATGGTTTGATTCACTAGCAGATCTCAATTATAAGCACTTCGCTAATCAACTCAGTAAAGATCATCAGACGTGGCCGATTATTGACGAAGTTTTCTTAGCCAGCCAGCAACAGCGCTTAACGCTAACGGCAGCGGGTAATACAAGGGGCGCTAGTCAAGTAATAGACAGGGTTGAAACAAATAACCTAGAAAGTGCTGAAAGGATTATTCGCCAACGGCGCAGTGCACAAAGTTATCGGCAAGCTAGTAGCACGCTGCCATTAAACACCTTTTTGCATAATCTGCACAAAACCTTACCGAACAATCTCATTCCTTTTTCAATATTACCCTGTCAAGCACAAGTGCATTTGCTGTTGTTTGTACATAATGTCACAGGGCTAGAATCAGGTTTGTATCTGTGGCTACGTAATGAGATGCATCTGCCTTTATTAAAAATGCAAATGGACCGCCGTTTTGAGTGGACACAAGTACTAGAAGCACAGCCATTGTATTTGTTAGAAAACGGTGATTTTAGAAGCATTGCCAAAACAATTAGCTGTAATCAAGATATCGCGGGAGATAGCGCTTTTTCACTCGCTATGTTGGCGCAATTTGAGGCCGTACTCACAGATAATCCTAGCCACTACCCGACGCTATTTTGGGAAACCGGATTAATTGGGCAAGTATTATATTTACAAGCGGAGGCCTTTGGTTTGCGCGGCACAGGTATTGGTTGTTTCTTTGACGACCAAATGCACGAATTGTTAGGGTTAAAAGGAGAACAGTGGCAAAGCCTCTATCATTTTACCGTCGGTAAACAGATTGATGATAACCGCTTAGCCACTAAACCCGCCTATTATCATTTGCAAAAATAAAGGAAATATTATGCCAGAGTTACAACAATTACACTGCAAAGCGTGTGATAAAAGTACCACACCGCTTAATGACCATGAAATTAATGAATTTCTGCCGGAAGTGGATGGCTGGCAAGTGATTAAGGAGCAGGGCATTAATAAATTAACGCGCCAGTTTAACACCAAGAATTACGGCCACTCGATCGCTTTTAGCAACGCCGTGGCAGAGCTAGCAGGTTCGGTTAACCATCATCCGTTGATGGTCGTTGAGTACGACAGTGTGACCGTGGTTTGGTGGAGCCATAACATTAAAGGGTTGCATAAAAATGATTTTATTATGGCAGCTAAAACATCAATCCTGTTTTAATACCATCCTAAATAAATATCCTGTGCACCGGGATATTGCCCCTCTCGCATAAGTGTTTAGCAGAGTCAAAGCACAACTCCCGCAGCGGCAGAAATTCGATCAGAAGGAGCTGTTCACAGCCATACTAGACGAGCCCTTGACGCGGGTTGAAGATGAGTTGGATAGAATGTAAATGCCGATTATTATTCGGGCAGTGTTCCCTCCACACCCTCATTGGTCGTAAACTTATGAAACATCCGTTAATCCGTTTATCTTGTCAAGTGAATATCTAACCCGGGGTACGGGCGTAAGCGCCTCAGCTTTCTAACTCGTAAAGGGGCACAAAATTCATTAGGTGATAGGGGCGCTTTATAACTATGATTGTTAGACTACAATATCTGATACAGATATCTTTATGTTTTTTATTGTTAATTACAGGATAAAGTTATGAAAATTATTGCCTTTGCAGCGACCAACCATACAAAATCAATTAATAAACAATTAGTGGTGTATGCGGCAAGCTTATTAAGAAAAGTAGAAGTTGAGGTGTTGGACTTAAACGATTATGAATTGCCTTTATACAGCCAAGAGAAAGAAGAACAGTTGGGGCATCCAAAATTAGCAAAGGATTTTTTAGCTAAAATTAGTGAGAGTGACGGCATTATCATTTCTTTTGCGGAGCACAATGGCTCTTATACCGTTGCGTATAAAAACCTGTTCGACTGGTGCTCTCGCATTGAACCTAAAGTTTATCAAAAAAAACCAATGGTGCTTCTAGCAACATCTCCAGGCTCTATGGGAGCTTCAAGTGTTTTAGCTACTGCTGTTCAATCCGCGCCTTATTTTAATGGGATTATCAAAGCTAGTTTATCTATACCAAGTTTTTTTGACAATTTTGATAATGAAAAACAACGATTAAAGCATGAAGAACTAGATGAGCAATTAAAAGATGCAGTCAGCCATCTTAACCACTTAAAGTGAAATAAAGTAGCGGCGGTGAACCTGTAACATGTGATGAATGGCAATAACATTATAGTTGCCACTATTATGCTTGTAGCCAAAAGACTTGGCTGTAATATCCAATCAGTTTCCCCTGCACTCATGCTTGAGTTATTTGAAAGCACCATAATAATCTCCTGTATTTTTTACTTGTGTAATGCCCCCCTGATCAGAATGAAACATCACACCTTTAGGTCTGCCACGTAACTCATACGCCATTGAAGCTAGTATCTGGTGAGAACGAAACACATAGTCGTGGCTAAGTTAATTTGGCCACTGATTATAATTTTGTAAGGCTTGGGGCGTTTGCGAGTTAGCTTTCTAGGGCGCAATGGGCACAAAACGCCTTAGAAAACAAGCTGATTTCCTCTATATTTGTGACCCAAATAACTATACCACTACAATCAAAACTGGTATTAAATTTAGCCATACTTGCTGCGGTTTTCTAGGTAAAGAGGGTTGTATATGTGAAAAAAAAAGAGGAAATTAAAGAGATATATAATAAAAACCAGAACAGCATATTAAGAGAGGTAAATATATCTTGAAAAACATTAAAACCATGAAAGTTTTTGGTAGTGCATTGCTTATTTTTGGTTGTTTTATAGTCATTCTTATTTTGGGTGTTTATTTTCTTTCAGAAGATAAAAATGAAGTCGAGAATATCACAGCACAGCACATAATTTATCAATCGATAGGCGAGTTAGGTGGTTTTTCAAATGGTGAAAGCGCAATGATAAAGACAATAAATGTGGTTAGCGACAATATAGATAACCCTGATATTGAAGCAATTGTTAACTGCTACACAAATACCAGTGCCACTGTTTTTCGTGATTACTTAAAAGCAGTCAATTTTTCTATGGGGCAGTTTTGTAAGGTACAACAAAATTTAGAAGCAACATCGAGATCTAATCAAAATAACAGCGCTAGGTGTGCAGAGCCTAAATCAATTATTATGAGCGTAGATGAACTTGAAAAGTTAGGCCGTAAATATACGGGAGATTTCGCAACAG
>NZ_JBLIEK010000137.1:0-8016 GCF_047632995.1 Psychromonas sp. | reverse complement strand
TAGAAGATGAACAGAGGGGCTTTGCGTTAGGCGCAGTTGACTTCATTACAAAACCCTATAGTCCATCGCTTATTCTGGCAAGGGTAAGTGCCCATTTGAAATTATCAAACCAAAAATCTCACCTGATGAGTTTGGTGCAGGAAAGAACAAAAGAGTTAGAAAAAACACGTATTGAGATAGTACAAAGTTTAGGGCGTGCGGCTGAGTTTAAAGATAATGAAACAGGCTCGCATGTTATTCGTATTGGTTGGTATGCACACTTTTTAGCAAAACGGATAACGGGAAATAAGGCGTGGTCTGAACTGCTTTATAATGCAGCACCAATGCACGATATAGGAAAAATAGGCATTCCTGATTATGTATTATTAAAAACAGGTAAGCTTAATCCTGATGAATGGGCGATTATGCAGAGGCATGTTGATTTCGGTGTTGAAATTTTAGGTAAGCATGAATCTGATCTATTGGCGATGGCTGTTGAAGTGGTGCAATACCACCATGAAAAGTGGGATGGTACCGGATATCCTGCGGGGATAAGTGGTGAGGATATTCCATTAAGTGCGCGCATCGTTGCTATTGCCGATGTTTTTGATGCACTGACAAGTGAGCGGCCTTATAAAAACGCATGGTCCGTTGAAAAAGCGATGGCGTTGATTGAAAGTGAATCTGGCAAACACTTCGATCCTGAGTTGTTGCCACACTTTAAAGCTTGTCTGCCTAAAATATTGCAGATAAAAGAGCAATACGCGGATCGGTTGGAAAGTAACCCCGCAGATGATTAACTAGGTTTTTATCCGTTTAATATAGGTGTTAATTTTTTTGGGGTGATTACGCAAGAGGGAAAAGCTAAATTAACCGGTTATTTTATAGAAATGGACAATAACTACGATATAAATAATTATTCATGTTTATTGCATAAATAAGCAGAGGTAATTAGAATACCCTTTTTATCGAGAATGACTCTCTTTATAATACGTTCTCCATTTTTAAAACCGTAAATGAAACAGGAACTTCTTATGTTAAAAGCCATTATAGTGGGTGCGAGTGGTTATACCGGCGCAGAGTTAGCACATTTTTTAACACGTCATGAACATATTGAATTGACCGGCTTATATGTTTCCGAAGGTAGTTTGGATCGCGGTAAAAAGTTATCTGAACTATACGGCAGCTTATTAGGCGTGGTTGATTTACCTTTGCAACCTTTAGCTATCAGCGGCATTAAAAGTGTTTGTGAAGAGATAGATATCGTTATTTTGGCGACAGCACATGAAGTGAGTCATGACTTGGCGGCACTGTTCCTTGCTGAAAATACGGTCGTGTTTGACCTGTCTGGTGCGTTCCGAGTTAAGTGTGCAGATTTTTATGACAAATATTATGGTTTCACGCATCAGTATCCCGAATTATTAGAAAAAGCGGTTTATGGTTTAGCCGAGTGGAATTTTGCAACGATCAAAAAAACAGATTTAATTGCTGTGCCTGGTTGTTATACAACTGCATCACTAACAGCACTAAAACCGTTAGCGGAAGCAGGATTTATTAAAGAAAATACAAAACCAACCATTAATGCCACCAGTGGCGTAAGTGGTGCTGGACGTAAGGCGAGTGTTGCCAGTAGTTTCTGTGAAGTGAGCTTACAACCCTATGGTGTGTTTACCCATCGCCATAAGCCTGAAATCGATCAGCATTTAGGTTTGCCAGTGGTATTTACGCCACATCTAGGCAGTTTCAAACGAGGCATTTTAGCCAGTATCAATGTGCAATTAAAAGCGGGCGTAACCAGTGAGCAAGTTAAGCAAGCTTATTTAGATGCATATGCAGATAAACCGATTGTGCGCTTAATGGCGGAGGGCCGTTACCCTGCACTGAAAAATGTTGTTGGTACGCCTTATTGCGATTTGGGGTGGGCGATTGATGGGGATGATTTAGTTGTTTTCAGTGCCATAGATAATTTATTAAAGGGTGCGTCGTCCCAAGCTATACAATGTATTAATTTACGTTTTGGTTTTGCTATCACAACTTCACTTTTATAAGCAGGATTTTTAGACAATGACTCAATCTTTATCCCAAAAACCTTTATTAATAAAATTAGGTGGTGCAGTGCTTGAAAATGATCAAGCGTTAACTAACCTGTTTTCCGCCTTAACTGCTTATTTACACAAACAGCAACGGCCACTTTTATTGGTACATGGTGGCGGTGTGATTGTGGAAGATCTTTTAAAAAAAATGAATATCGTCAGTAAGAAAAAAGAGGGGCTGAGAATTACACCCTTCGAACAAATTCCTTATGTTGCAGGTGCATTAGCGGGTACATCCAATAAATTGTTGATGGCGAAAGCCTTACAAGCAGGTCTGTCTGCCGTGGGCTTATCGCTTGCTGATGGTTTTAGCTGTAAAGTGACACAACTTGATCCGGAATTAGGGGCCGTGGGTGTTTGCAGTGCAAATAATCCATCTTTAATCAACGGGTTATTAGAGGCTGGTCATTTACCCGTGATCTCATCAATTGGTATTGGTGAAGACGGGCGGTTATATAATGTTAACGCCGATCAAGCTGCAATCACCATTTGTGAACTGGTCGGGGCGGAGTTAGTTTTCTTGTCCGATGTGGATGGTGTGTGGGATGCTCAAAAGCAAGTTATTGCAGAGCTAAACGAGCAATTAGCTGATACACTGATTCGCGATAATGTCATCCGAGACGGTATGGCGATAAAAGTAAAAGCAGCATTGCAAGCCGCAAACAGATTAGGCTATGTAATATTAGCTAGTTGGAAAAATCCTGAAAATTTAGTGTCATTGCTTGCAGGTGAAGCAGTGGGGACAAAAGTCGTTAAGTAGAGAAGTGATTATGGAAAATTTATTAACTGGTATGGAAATGACTCAGCAACAGGCGCTAGAACTGATTGCCTTGGGTAAAGAGTTAAAAGCAGATCCGGCTAAATACAGCCAGGCATTAGCGGGTAAAAGTGTTGTGACATTGTTTGAAAAACAGTCACTGCGTACCCGTGTCACGTTTGATATAGGTGTTCATAAATTAGGCGGCCATGCTGTTTATTTAGATCAGACTAATGGTGCTATGGGCAGCCGAGAAGACGTTAAAGATTTTGCATCTAATCTTTCGCGCTGGGCGGACTGTATTGTGGCGCGCGTATATGAGCATAAAACTCTGCTTGAAATGCAGCAATATTCACGTGTACCAGTAATTAACTCTTTATGCGATCTCTATCATCCTTGTCAGGCAATGGCTGATTTTATGACTATTTCTGAGCAGTATGATGACCTTTCTCAGGTCAAAGTTGCTTATGTTGGTGATGGTAATAATGTTACCCATTCTCTATTTATTGCCGGTGCGATTTTAGGGGCAACCGTGACTGCCGTCTGCCCTATCGGTCATAGCCCTGATGCACAAATAATGAAAATTGCTGAAGAGATTGCCGCTAAAAATGGTGGTAAGATCAAGGTCACCAATAATATTGAAGATATTAAAGGGTATGATGTGGTTTATGGTGATACTTGGCTTTCAATGGGTGATGATACGCCACTTGAACAGATCAAAGCTAAATTTATGCCATACCAAATCAACCAAGAACTGCTTGATTTAACTGAGATTAAACACGTATTACATTGCCAGCCTGCGCACCGTGGTTTAGATATCACCTCTGCTGTTATGGACGGCCCTGCTTCGTTAATTTTTGACCAAGCAGAAAACAGAATGCACATTCAAAACGCTATTATGCTTACATTGATGAAAGGAAAATAATCAAATGAGTAAAGTTAAAAAAGTTGTACTCGCTTATTCTGGTGGTCTAGATACTTCTGCAATCATTCCATGGTTAAAAGAAACCTACGATGATTGTGAGATTGTTGCTTTTTGTGCCGACGTTGGTCAAGGCGCGGAAGAGCTGGTTGGCTTGCAGGAAAAAGCCTTAGCATCAGGTGCATCTGAATGCCACATAGTTGATCTTAAAGAAGAATTTGTAAAAGATTATATCTATCCAACGATTGCAACGGGTGCTGTTTACGAAGGCACATACTTACTAGGCACTTCGATGGCGCGTCCTATTATCGCCAAAGCGCAAGTTGAAGTTGCACTTAAAGTAGGCGCTGATGCGCTTTGTCATGGTTGTACTGGTAAAGGTAATGACCAAATTCGCTTTGAAAGCTGTTTTGCAGCACTTGCTCCTGAGCTGAGAGTTATCGCACCTTGGCGTGAATGGGATATGGTATCACGTGAAGATCTGCTTGATTATCTGGCTGAGCGTAATATTGAAACAACCGCTAGCGCGACAAAAATCTACAGTCGTGATGCCAATGCATGGCATATCTCTCATGAAGGTGGCGAGTTAGAAAACCCATGGAATGAACCTAGCAAAGGTGTTTGGACATTAACAGTTGATCCAATTGATGCGCCTAATGTGCCTGAGTACCTGACCATTAAAGTTGAGAATGCGCGTGTTGTTGCTGTTGATGGTGTTGAACTGTCACCTTATGCTGCATTAATGCTGTTAAATGAAAAGGCAGCTGCTCATGGAATCGGTCGTATTGATATCACAGAGAACCGTACTGTTGGTATGAAGTCTCGTGGTTGTTACGAAACGCCCGGGGGAACTGTAATGGTCACGGCGCTGCGTGGTATTGATGAATTAGTTCATGATAAACCCGCACGAAAATGGCGTGACCAAGTGGGACAAGAGTTTGCTCATTTAGTTTACGACGGTCGTTGGTTTACACCTCTTTGTGGTTCACTACTCGCAGCTTCTGAAGCATTAGCAAAAGATGCTAATGGCGATGTGGTTGTTAAAATGTACAAGGGCCAAGTGACTGCAGTGCAAAAACGCTCTCCTGATAGCTTGTACTCTGAAGAGTTCGCAACATTTGGTGATGATAATGTTTACGATCAAAAACATGCCGAAGGCTTTATTCGTTTATACTCACTTTCAAGCCGTATTCGTACGCTGAACAAAAAAAAATAGTATAAACATTTAACAGTACAATTTAATTCCTGTTTGCCTTAATTGGCAAACAGGAATTTCTATTTATATCTGCTCTTACTTGAAATAGAAAAAGAGTTAATACAAATAGAATAACTAATATTAATCTACAGAATGTGATGGAGCATTAACATGGCACTATGGGGCGGACGTTTTAGCCAAGCGGCAGACGTAAAATTTAAACTATTTAATGATTCATTAAAATTCGATTATCGGCTTGCTGAGCAAGATATTATTGGCTCGATCGCTTGGTCTCAGGCATTACAAACGGTTGACATATTAACAGCAGATGAACAAAAGCAGTTAGAAGCCGCACTAAATGAACTTTTAATTTCAGTACAAGCAAATCCCGAGCAGATATTACAATCGGATGCTGAAGATATCCATTCTTGGGTTGAAATTCAACTTATTCAAAAAGTCGGTGATTTAGGTAAAAAATTGCACACAGGACGCAGTCGTAATGACCAAGTCGCGACGGATTTGAAATTATGGTGTAAAAAAACGGCGCAAGAGCTCATTCTTCACCTTGATACATTAGAAACAAAATTGATTGAACTTGCGCGCATCCATCAATCGGTTGTGCTACCCGGTTACACCCATTTGCAGCGAGCACAACCAGTAACGTTTTCACATTGGTGTTTGGCTTATTTAGAAATGTTAGAGCGTGATCACAGCCGTTTAGAAGGGTGCCTAGAACGTTTGAATACCTGTCCATTAGGCAGTGGCGCATTAGCGGGTACTGCATATGCGATTGATCGTACTGCACTGGCGCATGCACTTGGATTTGCTCGCGCAACACGTAACAGCTTAGATTCAGTATCGGATCGTGATCATGTTGTGGAATTAATGAGTTGCGCAACACTTTCAATGGTTCACCTGTCGCGCATGGCTGAAGATCTGATTTTCTATAACAGTGGCGAAGCGTCCTTTATAGAAATGTCCGATCTGGTGACGTCGGGCTCATCATTAATGCCACAAAAGAAAAACCCAGATGCGATGGAGCTTATTCGTGGTAAATCCGGCCGTGTGTTTGGCTCATTAGCAGGTATGTTAATGACATTAAAAGCGCTTCCTCTTGCATATAATAAAGATATGCAGGAAGACAAAGAAGGGTTATTTGACGCATTAGATACATGGGGCGATTGTTTGGCAATGGCGTCAATGGCATTAACCGATCTTAAAGTTAATGAAGAGCGCACTAAAGAAGCCGCACAAGGCGGTTATTCAAATGCCACTGAATTGGCAGATTACCTTGTTGCTAAGGGGATCCCTTTTCGCGAAGCGCACCATATTGTAGGCGTCGCTGTAGTCGTTGCGATTGAAAAAGGGGTGCCGCTAGAAGAGCTATCGGTTGCGCAGTTTAAAGAATTCTCCAAGGTTATAGAGGATGATGTTTATCCAGTGCTAACATTGGAGGCAACATTGTCAGCACGTAAAGCGCAAGGTGGTGTTTCACCAGCGCAAATTGAATATGCACTCTGTGAAGCAGAACAGCGTTTGTCTGATCGTGATACTTCCGGCCTGGTGATCCGTACTGCACGGTTAACTGATTTAGATCGTATTGAGTCAATGGTTAATCACTGGGCTGACAAAGGTGAAAATTTACCACGCGACAAATCCGATTTGGTGAAATCAATTGGTGAATTTGCAGTGACTGAGTGTGAGGGTAAAGTAACGGGTTGCGGCTCTTTGTATGTTTACGATACGGGCCTTGCGGAAATTCGCTCTTTAGGCGTTGAGCCTGGCTTTGAGTGCAGAGGCCAAGGTCGAGCGTTAGTGGAGTTAATCGTTAAACGCGCAGAAAAATTAGCAATTAAACGCGTTTTTGTACTGACTCGTATGCCTGAATTCTTTATGAAACTTGGTTTTAGTCCAACAAGTAAAGCTCTGATGCCAGAGAAAGTAATGAAAGACTGCGCAATGTGCATCCGTCAAGATGCATGCGATGAGGTTGCGCTAGAATTTAACATTCAAAGTAGCACCTTGATCCATAAACAAATGCTGTAGTTTTAATATTGGTACAGGCAACAAGAAAGGCTACGCAAATGTAGCCTTTTTTATATCCCGGTTAAAAGTCAGCCTCAATATAGTCATTTTTTAGTTTAACGTAATGCGCTGCAGAGCGCTTTAGAAAGGCAAACTCCTCCTCTGTCAGTTTTCGGGTCGGTTTAGCTGGTGAGCCTACATATAGGTAGCCAGACTGTAACTTTTTGTTTGGAGGGACTAAGGCACCGGCTGCCAAAATAACATCACTCTCTATACGCACATTATCTAAAACAATCGCTCCCATACCAATTAAAACCCGATCCCCGATTTGGCATGCATGTAATAACGCTTTATGTCCAACCGTAACATCTTCACCAATCTCTAAGGAATACCCGTCAATACTTGCTTCACCTTTACGTGCTACATGCAAGACAGCCCCATCTTGAATATTAGTGCGTTTACCTATTTTAATATGATTCACATCTCCGCGTATAACGCACATAGGCCAAACACTGACATCATCTGCTAATTCAACACTACCAATAATTGAAGAGAAGGGATCAATATAAACAGAATTTCCAATTACAGGATAACTATCCTTATAAGAACGTAAAGTAGGGGGCATAAAAACCTCATTAGATAAGTAATAACGAAACTATATGATAAGAGCATGTGTATAACAATGAAAATTTTGTGGATAACTTGTTTGCAAAGCAGGTATAAAAAACAATTAGATAAATAACCTCTTATTATGTAAAAAACACTTGCCAATGTGATCTGAATCTCTATAATGCGCCACACAGACACGGGCTGCAACGCCAGTGACTGAGAACGAAAGAGGCTAGTTTCTGATAACGTTAAACGTTAATTGGAAACCTTAAAAAGGCTGTTGACATCGCTTGAAAGGCGCGTATTATTCGCACCTCGCCGAAAGGCTGCTCTTTAACAATTTAATCAAACAATCTGTGTGGACACTTATTGTTGATGTGATTTCAAAAAAATCAAAGTCCTCGCATTATTTATAATGCAAGGCAACATCAATAGT
>NZ_JBLIEK010000136.1:0-8028 GCF_047632995.1 Psychromonas sp. | reverse complement strand
AGTGGTGATATTTTTGAAAAGCTGCTGGAAGAGAAAAAACGCAGCGCAGCTGTTGAACAGGATAATAAATTAAGCGCCGACCATCTGCAGCAGCTGGTGGGCGAATTTAAGGCCAGTTATAAAGAGCAGCTCGGCAGTGAATTTCCCGATGATCCGCAGCAGCAGCTTTGGGAAGCGATTGGCGCTGTGTTCGGTTCTTGGATGAATCCGCGTGCGGTGACCTATCGGCAGATTAATAACATCCCCTCTCATTGGGGAACTGCTGTCAATGTACAGGCGATGGTATTTGGCAATATGGGGGATGATTGCGCAACGGGCGTTGCCTTTACTCGCGATCCTGCCACTGGGGAAAATTATTTTTATGGAGAGTATCTGGTTAATGCCCAGGGAGAGGATGTGGTTGCCGGTATACGGACACCGCAGCCACTTAACAAGGTTAAATACAAAGAGGGCGATCTGCCTGCTCTGGAAGATGTGCTGCCGACCTGTTATCAGCAGCTTTTGGGGATCCGTGAAACACTGGAAATGCACTATAAAGATATGCAGGATATTGAATTCACCATCGAGTCTGGCAAACTTTATATGCTGCAGACCCGAACCGGTAAACGAACTGCTTACGCCTCTATCAGAATTGCGGTAGAAATGGTGCGCGACGGGTTGATCAGTGAGCGGGAAGCTGTTTTACGTCTTGCGCCAGAGCAGTTAGATCAACTGCTGCACCCCTCTATTGCTCCCGATGCGGAAAAAAATATTATCGCCAAAGGGTTGCCGGCATCACCGGGGGCCTGCACGGGTAAAGTGGTATTTAATGCCGAGCAAGCTGTCGAGCAGAATCGCCTTAAACAGAAAGTTATTTTGGTACGCATTGAAACCAGCCCGGAAGATATCCATGGCATGAATGCTGCGCAGGGAATTCTGACTGCACGCGGTGGCATGACCTCTCATGCAGCCGTTGTCGCGCGTGGCATGGGGAAATGCTGTGTCGCCGGTTGCAGTGATCTTAAAATCGACTATGAAAAGCAGTTACTGGTCACCAAATCAGGCTATACCGTTAAACGGGGAGATATTATTACCCTTGATGGCAGTGCGGGCGAGGTCATTCTCGGCGATGTAGCGAAAGTGCAGGGTGCGGTTAGTGGTGATTTCGCCACGCTAATGAGCTGGGCTGATAAACTGCGTCGCCTTAAAGTCAGATGCAATGCCGATACGCCTCACGATGCCAAGGTGGCACGAGAGTTTGGTGCAGAGGGGATAGGTTTGTGCCGTACTGAGCATATGTTTTTTGAAGGCGAGCGAATTCAGGCGGTGCGTGAAATGATCCTTTCTGATTCTCGGGCGGGACGGGAAAAAGCACTAAATAAAATAATGCCGATGCAAAAAGGCGATTTTCTGGGGCTGTTTCGTGAGATGAAAGGGCTGCCGGTAACCATTCGCTTGCTGGATCCGCCTCTGCATGAATTTTTACCACAGAGTGATGATGATATTGCCGATCTTGCCGCTGTGACCGGAAAGCGCTTTGTAGAGATAAAAGAACGTGTAGAAGCGCTTCATGAGTTCAATCCTATGCTTGGCCATCGTGGCTGTCGCCTGGGTATCAGCTACCCTGAAGTTTACGATATGCAGGTACGCGCGATTATGCAGGCAGCCTGTGAACTGGTTAAAAATGAAGGTTATAAAATTGTACCGGAGATCATGATCCCGTTGGTTGCTGATGTCAGTGAATTACGGATTCTACGCAATAATGCGATTTGCGTTGCGCAAGAGGTGATGAACGACTATGGCGTTAAGGTCGATTACCAGATTGGCACTATGATTGAATTACCACGGGCTGCTTTGATGGCTGACGAGATTGCCCAGCAGGCCGATTTTTTCTCCTTTGGTACCAATGATCTGACCCAAACGACTTATGGATTGTCGCGCGATGATGCGGGTAGTTTTTTGCCCGAGTACATTAATAATGGCATTTTTGTAAGTGATCCGTTTGTCAAACTGGATCGAGAAGGCGTTGGTCAACTGCTGAAAATGGCAAGCGAAAAGGGGCGCAGTACCCGCCCTGATTTAAAACTCGGTATCTGCGGTGAGCATGGTGGGGAACCCTCAAGTGTTATATTTTGTCATCAGATTGGTCTCGACTATGTTTCCTGCTCACCTTATCGGGTACCCATTGCTCGCTTAGCGGCCGCGCATGCAGCACTACAGGATAAGTAACACTTTGCTGTGAATGAATAATCAAGCTCAGATACCCGGCCGAATTTTCGGCAGGGTATCTTTATGCTTTAACAAAAAGCTAATTATTGTAACTGCCTTTGCAGCCATTTCCTGACTTGGTATTTCACGTAATAGAGGTCGATAATGGCGCTATTGGCCATTTTTGTAGAAATTAGTTGCAAAATATATTCTTTATAAGGCATCTTGGGGCTGATATCGAAGTGAATTTTACTCTAGCGCTCGAGTCTAAGAGATAAGGCCAACTATGTTGGCCTTATCTCTATTAACTTCCGATTAGAATTAACGGTACAATTTTTAGTCGTGATCTGATCGTCGGGCTAATATTTTTTGTGATTATTTGTCAATATAAACAATTAATAAGTCTGTGGTTACTGTGTTTACTAGTTTGCGCACTGAAGATAATAGACGGCTCCAAAAATCATGATGGTGCCCACAAACTAATAGATCCACATCCATGTCGTTCACCGTTGTTTTTAGTTTATCGTTTAAATCTCCCATCACAACCAGTGTGTTTGTTACCGGATAATCCGCTTGTTCAGCTAATGCCTGCAGCTCTTTTTGCAAGACAGTTTTTTCTTTGGTCTCAATGACGACCTTATCAATTTCAGGTTTAACTAGCCCTAAGCTACTTACATATCCTAAGGAGCTTACATAGCTAGCATCAATATAAATAAATGAAAGTTTGCAATTAGCATCTTTAGCTAACGAGACGGCTTTATCGATCACAACATCACTGGATTTAGTTAAATCAACAGCGACCAGTATATGGCTATAGCTCATTGTATTTCTCCCGATGAAATATCTTATCAATGGTAATAACTACATAAAAATGCTGTTTAAAACCGTTACTTAATATTTCAATAACGAATTACTAATCAGCATACTTTATTAGTCTTAATCTGTTTTATGTCACACATTATTAACACCTTCTATTCTAGTGTAGCATCTATATTGTTTTTTTATTTCTACGTGATATTTTAGTGATCGACATCGAGAGCAACTTAATCTAGCAAATATTTCATCTAGTTCGGGGAGCGTTTTAATTGCAATAGAGAGGAAAAAAGAGAGCTAAAAGGCACCGCGAGAGGGCGCATTTGTTGGTGAGTAATATTTGCTTATCTAATTTATGTTTTATGTTTTATTTTTTATTACGACGTTGCCACTTTTTAGTGATGTTAAAACGCCAAAAAAGACGCAATAGAGCATAGCCTAAAATTGCGCTGGAGATGCCCATAATCACGCAGCCTAACAGCAGAGAGGGCGCAATAGTTTCGAGTATTTTAGCGAGCCATGCAAATGACAGTTGAAACTTAAATTCAACTACGTTCTCTTGTAATATAAATGCGCCTAAACGGTATGCGCCATAGAATAGTGGGGGCATAGTGATTGGATTGGAAACCCAAACTAACGCCACCGACAGGGGAAGATTGACGGTAAATAAGATGGCGACAACTGCAGCTAGAAGCATTTGAAATGGAATTGGCATCCAAGCACAAAAAAGCCCAACAGCAACGGCACCAGCTGCACTACGGCGGTTTAAGTGCCATAAATTTGGATTCTGTAGAGCTTGTCCAAAATGCCTAAGGTGAGGGTGTGCCTTTAATGTTTCTGGGTTTGGTGAAAAACGCTTAATAAATTTTTTTGGCATATAATTAGGGTTTTCTGTTAATTAATTCGGATAATAATGCGCATAGTTTTGTGGCTAATCATTACTGTTTTTGTATCAAGCCTATTTTGGCCGCAGTTATTGAACGATAAAAACATTGTTTACTGCCTAGTTATTTTTTTTATTTTATTAACCCTACCGCGTTTACGTCGTCTTGCAGTAATTCCACTTGCCGCTATTTACTTTACATTTTATGCACATTTAACATTGACCGGAAGTTTACCCAACCCCATGTTAAATCTTGCTTTGCCTTTTTCTAACGCTATTTCTTTACAGACAGCGGTCGACGGACAAGACCATAGCATAATAGTGCAAATCAATTCATTAATAAGTATCAAAAACAGAGGTTATTTTACGGCCACATTACTCGAACTTGATGGTAATCACGTAAATTATTCTCCACGGTTAGAGATGCGCTGGTACAAGCCGACATTTGATGTTCAGGCGGGCGAGACACACGGTTTTAAGGTTCGCTTTAAGCCCGTTTACGGACGCGCCAATCCTGCCGGCTTTGATCGCCAAAAATGGCGTTTTTCTGACCATATAGCGTATCAGGCAACAATCAAAAAACATCTGTCACGGCAATCTGATCGAATCACTTTTCGCGCGCATTTTTATCAGAAAGTTAAGGCATTATCTGATTCATTAAATAATCAGGGTGTTATTTTAGCGCTCTCATTTGCCGATAAAACATTAATCAGTTTTGATAAAAAAGAGCAGATCAAAAAGTTATCTATATCACATCTTTTTGCTATTTCAGGATTGCATATCGGTCTTCTTTTTTCTTTTGTTTATCTGCTATTACATTTATTGGTCAACAGTTTCTTTCCGGAACGCTATCTAGGTTGGATTTCCTGGCGCTTTATTAATTTCAGCGCCTTGGCTGGGGCGCTGTTTTATGCTTATCTTGCCGGTTTTTCGCTGCCTACACAACGCGCATTGCTAATGCTGCTATTGGCAGTAGTCGTTTTATCGATGAAACGAAAATGTGCGCTATTTGATCTGCTTAGCTTGACCCTGTTTGTTATTTTATTATGGGATCCGTTAGCCGTGTTGAGTTTAAGTTTATGGCTCTCTTTTTCTGCCGTTGCGATTATTTTACTTATTCTTTGGCGTTTTCCTCGCGCTATCAAGCAGAAGGGGGCTAAACGCTTTGCTGCGCTCAAGCGCTATCTAAAATTCCTTTTTTTAATTCAGTTTGGCTTAACCTTACTTATGATACCTATCCAGTTATTAAGCTTTGCCGGATTTAGCGGGTTGTCACCCTTTATTAATTTTATTGCTGTGCCTCTTTTTTCGCTATTGATTATTCCTTTGATTTTATTAGGGTGTTTATTTTCTCTTATCGCAGAGCCGCTTGCAGTTATGCTCTTCGCTATTGCGGATTCTTTAATTACCCTTTTCTTTGCTTTTTTTGATGGCACAGAAGCTGCTTACCAAATCTATTCAGCTGCGCATTCATGGCTTATTATTTTGTTAATTAGTTTGGCTATTGGTCTGTTTGTTATCTATTTTCAAGCAAGCAGTAACCGTAAAACAGGCGCTGTTTTTGCCGCTGTATTGCTCGCCGTTGTTTCTCTCTCATTTTGGAAAGAAAAGCAGAATGATTCAGCACAATGGTTTGTGGAGGTCTTAGATGTTGGTCAAGGTTTGGCGGTACTCATAAGAAGTCAGGGACAAACATTGCTTTATGATAGCGGTCCACGTTATCCGTCTGGTTTTAATGCTGCTGCAAGCGAAATTGTGCCTTATTTTAATTCACTGGCTATTAAGCAACTGGATTATGTGGTGGTTAGCCACAGTGATATTGATCATGCCGGCGGGGTGGCTGTAATCAATAATGAATTCAAACCTAAGCAGATTATGCTTGGTGAACCCTTAATCATCGACAAGATAAACAACTTAAAAGTCCGCTTATGCAGGGCGGGAGATAGCTGGTCTTTAGGCGGGCTGTCGGTTACTGTCTTATCGCCTTTTTCGTTAACCAATAATAACAATAATAATTCCTGTGTATTACATATAAGTGATGCGACACATTCACTATTATTAACAGGAGATATTGACAAAAAACAGGAATCACTGTTGCTTGAAAAATGGCCATCATTACTGCAAAGTGATCTCTTATTTGCCCCACATCATGGCAGTAAACATTCATCGAGTGAGGCATTTATCAAGGCCGTTTCTCCGCAGTGGGTGATTTTTACGGCTGGATTTATGAATCATTGGGGGTTTCCTGCTGCACCTGTGGTGTCGCGTTATAAAAACAGGGGTGTTAAAATGGTCAATAGCGGCTTACAGGGTTTTATCCGTTTTAAGATAAATAAAGAACAAATTAAGATGCAAACATATAGAGAAGATCTTGCTTCTTATTGGTATCATCACTCTTTTCTCCCTTGATCTGTCAATTGGAACCATAGATGACAAATAATGAAAACAATGGCTGGTTAGTATTTAAACGCCTTGTAGGATATGTTAAAGATTTTAAATTAGCGCTGTTTGTAGCCATTGTCGGCATGGTCGGTTATGCCAGCGTAGATATGTTACTTATCTGGTCGCTACAACCTCTATTAGACCGTGGTTTTACGGGACAAGACCCAACGATTTTAAAGATGATGCCCTATTTTGTGGTAATTGTGATCGCTTTTCGCGGACTGTTTGCCTTTCTCAGCTCCTACTGCATGGCGTGGGTGGGCAACCACGTGGTAATGAAACTACAACGACAACTGTTTAGCCAACTAATGGCGTTACCGATTAGCTTTTTTAACAAAACTAATACGGGGGAACTACTCTCTAAGATAACCTATGATGCCAGCCAAGTTTCTAATGCAGCCAGCAATGCCCTGGTAAAAATATTTCGAGAAGGCGCGTTATTAATTGGTTTAGTAGCAATGATGTTCTACCAAAGTTGGCAGCTATCGATGGTGTTTTTTATTGTCGCTCCATTAGTCGGGATTGCCATCAGCATTGTAAGCAAACGTTTTCGTAAAATTGGAAGAAATCTACAAAACGCAATGGGATTAGTAACGACATCATCAGAGCAGATGTTAAAGGGCCACAAAGAGGTGTTGATGTTTGGCGGCCAACAAGTTGAAAATGAGAAGTTTAATAGGGTGAGCAATACCGTACGCACGCAAAATATGAAAATGGCCAGTGCCAATGCGATAAGCGTACCTATTATCCAAACGATTGCCTCTTTCGCCTTGGCATTTGTGCTCTTTTTAGCGACTTTCCCAGAGATTATGGATACTCTTTCTGCGGGTAAATTTGTGGTGATTATTAGCTCGATGATGGGCTTGATGAAACCTATTAAAAATATTACCCAAGTAAATAATGAAATACAAAAGGGGATTGCAGCCAGCAAAAGCCTATTTACCATGTTAGATAAAAGCGTGGCTAAAGATGAAGGTACGCTAAAGGTTAAACGTGTTAAGGGTGATATTGAATTAAACAATGTTATTTTTACTTACCCAAGTACAGAAAAACCCGCATTAAACAATGTTAGTTTTGACTTGAAAGCAGGACAAACCTTTGCATTAGTAGGGCGCTCTGGATCAGGCAAATCAACCATAGCCAATTTGTTAACCCGTTTTTATGATATAGATTCAGGTGTTATAAAAATGGATGGTGTCAATATTAATGAATACACATTAAGTTCACTGCGTGATCAGGTGGCAGTGGTCTCTCAAAATGTGCATTTATTCAATGATACCATCGCCAATAATATCGCTTATGCTGCGACGGACAGATACAGCCGTGAAGATATTATTAAAGCGGCTGAAACGGCGCATGCGATGGAGTTCATTAATGATTTCCCGGACGGTCTGGACACTGTGATCGGTGAAAATGGTGCGCTACTTTCCGGCGGACAACGTCAACGTTTAGCAATTGCACGTGCACTTTTACGTGATGCACCTATTTTAATTTTAGATGAAGCCACCTCTGCACTTGATAGCGAATCGGAACGCCATATTCAGGGCGCGCTTGATGAATTGCAAAAAAATCGCACCTCCATTGTGATAGCTCACCGCCTTTCAACCATTGAACATGCCGATCAAATTTTAGTGATTGATGGCGGCTCTGTGGTTGAATCGGGTACGCATGCACAACTTTTAGAGAAAAAAGCGATTTACCAC
>NZ_JBLIEK010000135.1:0-8245 GCF_047632995.1 Psychromonas sp. | reverse complement strand
TCGGCTTAACATTCATTACTATAATTAATGATCTAACCCCACCTTAAAACGACTTACTTTTTTACTTTCTCATAGACAATAAAACTATAATCGTAAACATTTTTATCATCCGCCAGATAATCTTCTCTACTTATTTCTGACCATTCATTTTTATACCACTCAGGAAACCAAGTATCTCCTCCCGAAACTGAAGCATGAACCTGAGTTAAGTACAATTTATCGGCTTTAGGTAAAAATTGTTCGTACACCGATGCTCCGCCCATCACCATAGCTTCCTCTACTTGTTCACAAGCTAACAACGCATCATTAACTGAATGTACAACAGTGCAGCCTTCAGCTTGATAATCTATATTTTTGGTCACAATAATATTTTTTCTGCCCGGTAATACTCGACCAATTGAGTCATGAGTGTTTCGACCCATAATAATAGGTTTTCCCATGGTGACCCGACGAAAATATTGTAAATCAGCCGATAACTTCCATGGCAAGTAATTATCTTTGCCAATTAAACCTTGGTCATCTGTGGCCACAATAATTGCTAGTTTCATACGAAAAATATCCTAAAAATAATCTTAAATATAGAATAACACTTGTCGATGATTATTCGGACAGTTATCAGAATACGGTATTATTAAAATAAAATTTATTAACACTTAATTATATTAGGGGTTGTATGTCACTTTTCCCAATGATCAGTGCTGGTATTGGTGGTTTAGGTTTGTTTTTGCTTGGCATGTGGTTAATGTCCGATGGCCTTAAAATGGCGGCAGGAAGTACACTTAATCAATTATTACATCACTGGACTAATACTCGACTACGTGGTTTAGGCGTCGGTATATTTTTAACGTCTTTAATTCAATCATCGAGCGCGGTAACCATAGCAACTATTGGTTTTACCAATGCCGGTTTATTAAGTTTGAGGCGTGCCATCTGGATTATTTTTGGCAGTAATATTGGTACAACAACGACTGGTTGGTTAGTTACCTTAATAGGGTTCAACTTCAAAATAAGTGCATTTGCATTACCAATGATTGGTCTTGGGATGTTAATAAAGCTCGTTAAAGGTGAGTCTCATATTGGTGCGATAGGCCAAGCATTAGTAGGTTTTGGCATTCTCTTTATGGGCATTGATGTCCTTAAAGAGACCTTTTCCGTACTGGGTGATCAGGTTTCTTTAACTAGTATCAGTGAAATAGGCATTAAAGATATTTTAACATTTACCGGTTTGGGATTTTTAGTCACCTTACTGATGCAATCATCTAGCGTTACCCTTGCTATTACATTAACGGCATTATCTGGCGGTTTAATGACTCTATTACCCGCTGCAGCAATTGCCATTGGCAGTAACCTTGGCACAACAACTACAGCAGTATTCTCATCTTTTGGTACCAACCCAGTCGCCAAAAGAGTAGTTGCTAGTCATGTTATTTTTAATTTGGTTACAGCCATAGTTTCACTTATTTTATTATCGCCACTCATTACCGCCATTCTCTTTTTCCAAGATTTATTCAATTTAGGTGATGCCAGCACAACTACGCTGGCGCTATTTCACACCGTTTTTAATGTTTTGGGTGTGCTGTTAATGTGGCCATTAGCAGATAAATTGGTCGTATGGTTATCTGGTCGCTTTAAGACCAAGGATGAAGATGAATCTACGCCGAGGTATTTGGATAAAAATGCTTTAACTATTCCATCTTTAGCAATACATGCTTTATATAAAGAACTGCAGAGAGTAGGTGATTATTCACTGGCCATGGCAAAAGATAGTATTGACTTTGAAAAAACTACTAATAACATGGCAGGAAAGAATTCTGTCGTTGAAAAACTAACGATTGCCATTGGTGACTACACCTCCGAGTTATATAAACAAAACTTAAGCGAAGATGTTGCTAATGCATTACCAAGTATTCTGCGAATATCACAATATTATGATGCTATTTCTGAACTAGCAGTAACTATTAATTCGGATAAGAAAAAGGTAGAAACAGCAATAAACCCCAGTATTCAAGATCAAATCAATATTTTTTATAAACACAGTGTTATTTTACTTAATCATGCCAACATTAGACAAAAAACCAATCAAGAATATATGCTAAAAAATGAATTAGATACAGTTGAGTCTGAGTATCAATCATTAAAATCTCTGTTATTGCGCCGCGGTGCTGAGGGTAAATTATCGATCGCCAAAATGGATAAAACCATGGCATCGATTAGTCAGTTAAGACGACTTTCACAACAAGCGGTAAAAGCATTTATCCATTTTGAAACGCTTAATATTGACGTAATGGATAGAAAAAAAGACGACATAGCAGAAAATATAACCTCTGTATAAGCAAGATATAAAAGTAATCATAATCTGTGGACAACTTTACCTGTGGATAACTAGTGGGTTTATCCACAGGTTATTCAATATAGCCTTTTTAGTTATACACACTAAAAATTAACAATAACAAATTGAAATAAAGACAAATTAATGTCTTACTAACATATCCACAGGCATTAAACATCAACATCAATATCTTTTAAATAACTTATATTATTATTAATGAAACCCACAATCCTACAAATTGCACTGCCATGTCCTTTAAGATTATCTTTTGATTATCTACCTAATAATACTGAGATAGCGTGGCAAAACGGCATGCGTGTCAAAGTACCTTTTGGAAGTAGAGAGTTAATAGGTATTATTGTTAATATTAAAAAAGCTAATGAAGAAAGTGAAACCGCTAAACTCAAAACAATAATTGAAGCTATTGATCATCAATCTATTCTTTCTGCTGATTTAATAGCTCTTACTCAATGGCTAAGTGATTATTATCACCACCCGATTGGCGATTGTTTTCAAACAGTATTGCCTAAAAAAATACGCCTTGGAGAAACAGCTGAATTAGAAACGGAAATTTATTGGCAACTTAGTTCAGTATTTAGTGAGATTAAATCAGGTAAAAAACAACAAGAACTAATCACTTTATTAAAAGATTATTCAGAAGGTGTTAGTCAAAAATTTATTTATCAGCAACTAGGTCAGTGTCGAACCTCATTACTAGGCTTAGAAGAAAAAAAAGTAGTCTGTTCGTTCCAACACATAAAACAATCTTTGGTTACCCACAATCCAGTTGAACATTGTGAACTTAATGAAGAACAACAATTCGCTGTAGAAAAGGTTTGGCAATCACGCTCACTCTTTGCGCCATATTTATTACATGGCGTTACCGGAAGTGGTAAGACTGAAGTTTATATGCAGCTTGCTGAAAGTATGGTGACAGCAGGTAAGCAAATATTAATATTAATACCTGAAATTGGTTTAACGACCCAATTTGTTGAACGATTTAAGCAACGTTTATCGGCTCGTATTGTTGTTTTGAACTCAGCTATTTCCGATGGCGAACGTAAACAATCCTGGTTATTAGCTAAAGCGGCTTTAGCTGATATTGTAATAGGCACACGCTCAGCCGTATTTACACCATTACCTAACTTAGGTTTAATGATTATTGATGAAGAGCATGATGCTTCTTATAAACAGCAGGATGGATTACGTTACCATGCACGTAACGTAGCTTTAATTCGCGCTCAGAGGGCTAACGTGCCCATTATTATGGGAAGTGCCACACCTTCACTAGAAAGTCTATACAACGTTGAACAGCAGCGTTATCAGTTATTAATTTTAAATCAGCGTGCCACAGGCGCTAGTATGCCTAAAATAAAATTGATTGATAGTCGTGGTCCCTCTGCCAATAGTGGTATTTCAACTGTTTTATATCAGGCCATAAAAACTCAACTCTCGGCGGGTAACCAAGTTTTACTGTTTATTAATCGTCGGGGTTTTGCACCTGTTTTAATGTGCCATGATTGTGGTTGGCAAGCAACCTGTTCACATTGTGATGCCAGAATGATTGTTCATCAACGTCGGAATGTTTTGTGTTGTCATCACTGTGGCTTAATTAAACGTTTAGTCGATAAATGTCCTATCTGCCAAGCGAGTGATTTAAAAACCTATGGCGCTGGTACTGAACAAATAGAAAATACTTTGCAGGCTTATTTTCCTGAAACACCAGTATTACGAATTGATCGTGATAGTACTCAAAAAGTCAATGCTTTCGTCGAGATTGTTAATAAAATTAGACAAGGTGGTGCCAAAATATTAGTCGGCACACAAATGTTAGCCAAGGGTCATGACTTTCATGATGTAACGCTTGTTGGTGTTTTAGATGCTGATCAAGGTTTATTTAGTGCTGATTTTCGGTCAACAGAATCCTTAGCTCAATTAATTATTCAAGTAACGGGACGAGCAGGACGTGGTGATAAAAAGGGGGAGGTATTTATTCAGACTAGCCAGCCACAACATGAATTTTGGCAAGATATTATTAAACATGGTTATGCTTTTACCGCTCAAAAAATATTAGCCGAAAGAAAAATGATGGCGATGCCACCAACTAGTTCGTTATGTGTTATTCGTGCTGAATCTCAAGACGAATTTTTAGCTATGCAATTTTTAAGTGATGTTTCAGGTCTTTTCCATCAAGCAATACAAGAAGAAGTGATTGTGATGGGACCTGTTCCTTCCATTATGGAAAGACGAGCTGGTCGTTATCGAGCACAATTATTATTATTATCTCAACAACGCAAACCTTTACATCAATTACTTGATTATTTTATGCCTACTATCGGATCTTTGAAGTTAACTCGAAAAGTAAGATGGTCAATCGATATTGATCCGCTTGATTTACTTTAAGCTAATTTCAAAGTCGCTCTATAAATTTCAAGTCGCTTTAAATAATCTTTATTTATCACTCATTCCCGCTAAATTTAGATATTACTGTCTAAGTAATTATAAGTTATTAATTTAAATATCTTATTTTCAGTCGTATTAAGTTTCTTTTAAAAATATTTAAATTAGTCTTTGACTGAATAAGTAGTCAAAGATAACTCCTGTATAAAGACCTTATAAATTTGATCATAACTTGTGGATAACTTTGACTGTGGATAAGTAGCATAGTTATCCACAGGAGATCACTTACTAACCATCTTATTTATTAACAGACCGGCTTATTTATAAGTTGTTAATATTAAACTAATTTAAAATTTTACCCACATACCCACAGGCTTTAAACATCAACATCATTATCTTTTAAATACTATATTAATGATTATTAAAAGATAATATCCCGCAAATTTCAAAAACTACTCAAAAAAATGATTCAAAAAAAGATTATCATCTAAGCTGAAATAACCAGAAACAAAGCTCGATCAATTTTCTCTCTGTGATCAATAACTCATGATCAGTTAAAATACCCCTACTTAATTAATCTCAGGTTTTATGACATTGAAAGCCCAGCTTATAAAAATAATTCAAACTGCATTAACGGATCTTATTCAACAGGAAAAGCTTCCTGAACTTGATTTGCCAGAAATACAAATTGAACGCACTAAAGATAAATTACACGGTGATTTTGCCTGCAATATAGCGATGATGTTGGCAAAACCAGCCAAAATAAATCCTCGCCAAATAGCGACTTTATTAGTTGACGCTATGAAAGATTTTGATTTTATTAATAAAATTGATATTGCTGGACCAGGTTTCATCAACTTCTTTTTGTCAGCAGAATCAGCCCAACAAATTGTTAAAGATATTTTAGCCTCTGGTGACACGTTTGGTCGTAGCCAGGTAGGTAAAGGAAAACGCGTTCAAGTTGAATTTGTATCGGC
Organism: Psychromonas sp.; assembly: GCF_047632995.1. Classification (GTDB taxonomy): domain Bacteria; phylum Pseudomonadota; class Gammaproteobacteria; order Enterobacterales; family Psychromonadaceae; genus Psychromonas. The sequence goes on along the minus strand of NZ_JBLIEK010000135.1, from coordinate 2,539 downwards.
TAATCCTACTGGTCCACTACATGTTGGTCATGGTCGTGGTGCAGCTTACGGTTCTGTTGTTAGTAGTTTATTAATGGCTGCAGGATTTGATGTTCATCGTGAATATTATGTAAATGACGCTGGTCGGCAGATGGATATTTTGGCAACCAGCGTTTGGTTACGTTATTTAGATGCTTGTGGCGAACAATTTACTTTCCCTAGTAATGCTTACAAAGGGAATTATGTTTTAGATATAGCCGCTACCTTAAAAGCAGATAAAGGTGAACTATTTCGCCATCCAGCAAGTGAGATATTTGCTGGTGTTGCTCTTGATGAACCACAAGGAGGAGATAAAGAACTGCATATTGATGGTTTAACCAATAAGGCAAAAGCATTATTAGGTGAGACCAGATATCGTCAGTTATTTGATTTAGGTTTAAATTCAATTTTAGCTGATATTCGTGCTGATTTAGCTGATTTTGGTACTAATTACGATGAATGGTTTTCGGAACGTTCATTAATGGAATCGAGCGTTGTCGATCAAACAATTGAAACCTTAAAAAATTCAAAAGCATTATATGAAAAAGATGGTGCTTGGTGGTTTAGATCAACTGATTATGGTGATGCAAAAGATCGTGTTGTAGTACGTGATAATGGCCAAACAACGTATTTTGCTTCTGACATTGCTTATCATTTGAATAAATTCAATCGTGGTTTTGATACGGTAATTGATATCTGGGGATCAGATCACCATGGTTATGTACCACGTGTGAAAGCGTCTTTACAAGCGATGAATCAAGATTCAGATAGACTAAAGGTATTATTAGTTCAGTTTGCCGTGTTGTATCGTGGTTCTGAAAAAGTAGCGATGTCAACGCGTAGTGGCGATTTTGTTACCTTGCGTGAATTAAGAGAAGAAGTAGGTAAAGATGCTGCTCGTTTCTTTTATGTTCTACGTGGTGCTGATCAACATATGGATTTTGATTTAGAACTTGCGAAAACACAAAGTACTGATAATCCTGTTTATTATGTGCAATATGCTTATGCTCGTGTTTGTAGTGTCTTTAGACAACTAGCTGAACGTAATTTGGCATGGGAGCAAGCACAAGGTGAAATGCACTTATCTCGCTTAGTTGAAGAACATGAGCAAGCATTATTAACAGCCTTAGCGCGCTATCCAGAAGTAATTGAATCGTCAGCATTGAATCATACGCCGCATATATTGGCCCATTATTTAATGGATTTATCTCGTGATTTCCACACTTATTACAATGCCCATCACTTTATTATTGATGATCTTGAATTAAGTCAAGCGCGGTTAACCTTAGTTTCAGCCGTTAAACAAGTCATTTATAACGGTTTAACGGTAATAGGTGTATCAACACCGGAGACTATGTAAGTGGCAGAAAAACGAAATTCACGAAATTCGGCACCTAAACAATCCATACCATGGGGACCTATGTTTCTCAGTTTTGCTGTGGGAGCTTTTATTATGTTTTTATTGCACATAAAAGATGATCCAAAAGTTATCACACCAGAAAAAAAATCAATTGAGAAAAAGGTCAGTAAGAGTAAGAATAAGAATGGTGTAGAACCTACGTTTGAGTTTTATACCTTATTGCCTGAAATGGAAGTTGTAGTTGAAACGCAAAAAAGACCGCAACCTCCGGTCATAGCGTTACCAACAAAGCCGACAGAAAATACCGATAAAGCAGTTGATAAGGTCAGTTATTTACTGCAAGTTGGCTCTTTTCGTAAAGCCGCCGATGCGGATGCTTACAAAGCAAAATTGGCATTTTTAGGTGTTGAATCTAGAGTACAAACAGTAACCATTGATAATAAAGACACTTGGCATCGTGTTCAAATTGGGCCCGTTATAGGTAGAGATAAAGCTGATGCGCTTCAAAAACAATTAAAAGAAAACAGTATTGATTCTTTATTAATGCGGGCTAAAAATGGTTAGTCAAAAAAAATTCGGGTATCCTCATAGCTACTAATATTAAAAGGTGAATTGTAATGACTGACATAAATGAAAAAATCTATTCTAAAGAAGAAGTTGCTGAGAAAATAGCGACAGAACTACCTAATTGGTATTTTGAAAATGGTTGGATCCGTCGTAAATATAAAACAAGCGGTTGGAAAGGTACCTTAATGGTAGTTAATACGGTAGGTCATTTAGCGGAAGCTGCTTGGCATCACCCTGATATTTCAGCATCGTATGCGTTTGTCATTGTGAAATTAACGACACATAGCGCTAAAGGGATCACCGATAAAGATTTCGAATTAGCAAAAATGATTGAAAAAGTTGTGCAATGGCAACCCGCCAAAGAAGATGGAAGTCCTTTTGAAGGCACCCCTTCTGATCCACGCTTTAAATATATCAAGTATGATTAAGGATACAACTATGACTGAAATGACTGATTCAGGAATATGGTTAGAAGTGCCTAGCCCATTTTGTGGTATTGCATCAGATGATCTCACTATCAAAGTAGATGGAAACACTGTGATAGTGATTAATAATGGTGATGCTGTAACTAAAAAAGGATTTGAGACACCAATT
>NZ_JBLIEK010000134.1:0-8415 GCF_047632995.1 Psychromonas sp. | reverse complement strand
GCCTTGTCCGCGACCTTGGCCGTTTGCTATGCCTTGTCCGCGACCTTGGCCGTTTGCTATGCCTTGCCCGCGACCTTGGCCCTTTCTCAAAAGTCCATCACTAGCCTCTTGTTCAGAGATAACTCGGCCACAACAACGGAGACGTTGTAATTTTTGTGTACAATTCATTCGTTGCCCAATCTGAGCTGAAAAACGATGATAGTTTTCTTTTTTTATATTTAATTCTGGCATTTTTATTTTCCTTTTTTGCAGTTAAGTGTAAAAATTATTGATTAACAGCGTGTTTACAAAATGAGTTTTTTCCTCTTTTTTTACGTTTTTGACATCCCGGCATTTTAAATTTAGGTTTGTCTAATAGATCAAGATGCAGTGCGTTTATCACCTCTGCTATGTCACCGGCAATAAATGAAAACAGTTCACAGCCTTGGCTGATCAATGTTTTTTCAAGGTAATAGGGGATTGCACCACAAATAACCATCTCAACACCTTCCGCCAATAGCTCATTTACCATTGCGATCTCATTTGCTTTTTTAAAATGATGTGTGTCAGCAATTAAACATTGGTTTGCAGTCGCTTCAATCTGTAACCAAAACGGAGTGGTTTCAAAAACAGGGGATACCCGAGATTGTGCTATTAACAGTGCAACTTTCATAAATGTCCTTGTTTAGCGCATAGCTTGATAACTATTTATATTAATAGTTATTACAAGTAGCATGCCACAAATTAATTAATCAGTAACACACTGAAATAAAAGGGAAACAAATAAAAAACCTTGGCGATTCATGTGGGGGAGGGTTGCATTACTGAGACGTAAGGGTTGCAGAATTGCAACTGTGCAATGATATTTTAATTTGCTAGTTGCTTGAATCTTAAATTTCAATAATAATGCGTGCTGTTTAAGCTAAGGGGATTTTTATGAGAGTTTGTGGTGTAGAGTTAAAAGGCAATGATGCGATTATTAGCATAATACAGTTAAAAGATGGTTTATATGACGTCCCTAAAGTACGTACAGCTAAATTCACCTTAGTTGATGCGATTAATACTGAACCACTTAAAAAGTTTCAATTCGATTTTTTACAGTTAATGAAAGATTATAAAGTAGACACAGTTGTGATCAAACAGCGTGATCTAAAAGGTAAATATGCCGGTAACCCACTGAGCTTTAAAATAGAGGGGGCTTTGCAGTTAATGACGGAATTAAATGTAATGGTGATCTCTTCAACTTATATTAAAGAGGGTTTATCAAAAGCACAGGTAAAACCGGATGCGCGTGAAGTGGGCTTGAAACTGTTTCAAGAGCCAGCATTGTTAACTGCATTTGGCTATTTAGAGCAGCAGGCTTCATAAGTAAACTAAGAAAATAAGATTGTTTTAGAAAGGCTTGCCAAGTTAACTTCGCAAGCCTTTTTTATAATCTAACTTCAAATCAATCTGCCAGCGGTGCCACAGGTTGAATGCGAATAGCTGCAATATCAAACTTGTTTACTGCACCTTCTGTACCACCACTACCAATAAAGGTGGTGTTGCTGGATAGGTAGCTCATATTGTAGAAGTCAGTGACTTCTAATGAATAACTGCCAGCAGCAAGATTGGCTGCAAGTGGTGTGGAGTAAGCCAGTGGTTTTTTCCCGTTTTTAACAACGGCATGTGGCATTTGGATAACCCCTTCGGCAACAACATCACCGGCAGCATTTTTAACTTGTAACCATTTCACCCCATTGGTTATACCCAGGTTGATAGCATTAAAGTTATTATGGTACTGCAGTTGAATGCCGTAATCGCCTGCCGTTGTTAGTATGAGATCACTTACTGTCAGTGTGTCGTTTAAACTGCCCCAATTGTTTAGATAATCTTCACTGATTACCTCATTAGCTGGAGTAACGCTGATATTCGAACTGACGCGTGTATCTGTTACCGCGATATCTTGCGTTGTGCCAAAACATACTGGCGCACTGTGATGAGAGTAGTTTTTTGTCTCAGCATAGACAGCTTCTACAGCATAACAACTACCTTCTCCGTTTACAGGGGTAATAGTGTCAGCCACAATTCCTTTGTCTACATTGGCTTTTACAAGCACGCCATTACGGTACAGGTTGTAGCTAATATTACCCGTTTGCGTATCACTAAACTCGACAGCGAGATGTGTATCATCAGCAAATACACGCTGAATCAGTGGCTCTTTGGGTGCAAATACTGCTGCATCATTTGTACTGAGCGGATCGGCTGTCACTTTAGTAATCTCAGTCGCGCCAGCGATAAGATTTCCCAAGGTAATGACTAAAGCATTAGTTTCAGTAAGATCTGCCCAATCGATCGATTGTGATGCGACATTGCCATTTACTGTTACATTTTGCACTGCATAATAACCATCATCTTGAGATGCTTCCGGTAACAGTATTTCCAGATTAATAACCTTGCCGTGCAGTGTTAACCCTTGTAATTTAAGGCTGTCACTGTCAGCAAATTTATCTTTGCGCAGCTTGCTGGTAATAAATGGTGTCAGGTTGATACCTTGATCTGTTGTACTCAGACCGAAGACATCTTCGAGTACCATACCCACATAAGCTCCAACAGACCAAAGTTGACGTTGCGAGTTAATGACCGGACCTGATAATGATGGATTATCAAAATCTAACAGATTAGGTTTAAGTGATAACCACTCAAGGTTTTCCATATTCGAAAGGTTAAGTGCAGCACTGCGGAATAATGTCTGGTAAGCAGCGTCTGCTACGGCGGTATTGCCTGTTTGTGCTGCAGCTTTTAGGCCGTAAGCGGTAACAAATGGCCAGATGGCACGGTTATGGTAGATAGCAACCCCCGGCTGTTGCGGGAATATTACCGGTGCACCCATTTCGCTGTGCGGGTAATTTGCTAATACTTTATTAGCGCGTGTTGTATCCGCGATACCTGTAATTATAGTGAGTGATTGTCCTAACCAGTCAAACTTATGCAGCGGCGCTAAATCTTGATGCCCAGCTGTTAAGCTACTATACATGCCAGCATCTTCTAACCAGAAACGCTTATTGATTGCAATTTTAAGTGCATCAGCCCAGCCTTGATATTTAGTGGCAACTGCAGGTGCACCTTGGTCTGTTGCTAATTTAGCCGTTAACGTTAATGCCTGATAATGTGCTGCATTAGTCGAAAGTGCTTTTGCGCTACCTAGGCTGGCGATATCTTTTGTTATCCAGCTTGCATAAGTTTGTTCACGCCAATCAAGGAATGACTGCTCACCATTGTATAAACCGTCAAGCTTATCAAAAGCCGCTTTACGGTCATTTTCGACAGTATTAATCAATGCTTTATAAGCTTTTAATGCAAATGCATTACGTGTTTCACCGGTTAGATTTTGCAGTGCTTTTTCAGCGCCAAATGCCCAGGTTACACGGTCTGTACTGATTGGCCAGCTACCGCCTGAACCAGTATCTTGTACGATTTGCAGACCACTATCGTCACCGGCTGCCTGCGTTGGTTTGCTTACCCCATCACGATAACCAGAAAGTTTAAACTCCAGTGATCTTTTAACACGCTTCGGATCAAGCAGTGCGAGTCCTAAGTTTGCTGCATAAGAAAGATCGCGAGTCCATACATAGTGCCATTTAGCACCTGTTTCGAAACAGTTACACTCAATCGCTTGACCGCCATTGTAACCGCCATCTTTAATTTCAGATACGCTGTTTTGCTCTGTTTCATTAACTGCTAATGAAAACAGTGCATCAAAGGCTAGATTTCCGGAACGGATTGTCGGTTGTCCCGCTTTTTCTTGATAGATAACATAACCATCACCCGGATCACGCCGTTCCTGCGTCGTTGATTGTGCATAGCTGCGATATTGAGCTGTTAGATCATCTGCTGAGAAGGTCGCTACCTCTTCTTTGTCATCATAAGTGGCGAACGTCAGTTTTTGTATATTCTCACGGCCTTCATGGGGATTCACTTCCACTCCTTGACTGCCATCTGTTGCAACGATATGTAGCACAGGTACAGTGGCATCTGATGCATCAACTGTAAATTTGTAGTAACCCGTCTCGGTAACAAAGAAGCTGGCATTAGCGCCTTCGCCTATCATAGTGTAGTCATTGTCCAGCTCAGCTGTTACAGCTTCTTCACCTAATACCCATTCGCTTGACCAGTCATCTGCTGCTAGTTTAAATTCATGGTTACCAGGTGCAACTTGCATAATCACTTGGTAAATATTATCCCCAATGTATTTCAGTTGGTTATCTGTACTCCAGCCGTTGAACCCGCCGCGAATATAAAGATCGTAATTTAAAGGTGGTGCATCTTGCGTATAGGTAAATGTTGGGTGAAGCAGGTCAGCACCAACTTCAAGTTTAAAATCATATAAACCCGCGTTTGTAATTAAAAGCGCCATATTGGCAGCGCCGTCGCCTGTTTGTAGGGTATAGACGTTACCAGGCTCTATTTGTGTAAGATTTTCTATGTCGACAGTGAAACTCGTATCGATAGCCCATACATCATCGGCTACTTTGAACTCTGGAATACCAGCAAGAAATTCTACATTATCAAGGTAATAAGCATCATCTTTAAAAATTAATTTATAGGTATCTTCTGCACCCCAACCACTAAATCCACCTTTAAGGTAAAGATCTACTGCATAAGGTGCAGTTGGCTCTGGCGTAATACACGTTGTTTGCGTTTCATCGAAAACTTGTGGAAGTTCGCAGGTTAATGTTGCGTTGTCGTCGCTTGTACAGCCCGTTAGTATCACCCCTGTTGCTAATATAATAGCGGTAGAGAGACGTCTTTTTGTAAACCTTAAATTTATCATAGTGAAATAACATCCTTTTTATATTGTTCTAGTTATTTTTTTGTAAAAAAAACCGATTTGTTGCTCATCTATTTCGGTGATTTATTACTATTACTAGAGGAAAATGAGATTTTCAGGATTAAATAAAGGGAACATTGAATGGCAGTTCAGCTCTCCCGGATGTAATGTAAATGGTGATAAGATGTTACATTACGCCTCCCGACAATCTCATGGAAGGTTCAACATAGAGTAATGTAAATTATAAGCATATGATTTTTTTATTTTAATTTGGTTTTTTACGAGCGGCTAGACTTAGTTACATTTTGTTACTTTTGTATTTTATTTCTACTGAAAAGGAGGGCGGTTTGCCCCTCATTGAAGTGCAGGCGAAGCCCCGTAATACATTTCTTTACATTAGTTTGTAAGGCAGTAACTATTTATAATTTGATTGGACTAGTAACGTGCCGCTCGACGGGACTTGATTAGGCAGTTTTTATTACTTTTTTTTTGTATCTTTTTGTTGCTCTGTCTGTTCTTGTTCAAAATGAAATACAGGTAAAGACCAGCTAAATTTAAGCGCTATGATGCGCAGGCTGAAACCAGCTATCAAAGTGGCGATCACTGCAATAGTCTCTTCGATGCCATACCAATGTAGTAGCAGATATAAACTGGATGAAAACAGTGCCACTGAAGCGTACAACTCTTTATGTAATACTAAAGGCGGCTGACGGCAGATAAGATCGCGGAATAAGCCACCAAATATGCCGGTGACGATTGCAGCAATAACGCAGATTATGGCGGGCAGGTGCATATCCATAGCGACACGACTACCGATAATGCTAAAAACAACCAAACCAATTGAATCTAAAGCGATAAAAAGTCGTTGGTTACGTGCCACCCAAGGGGCAATTAAGGTGGTAAAAACGCCTGCAGCACAGGTTATAATTATATATTCAGGGTGCTTTATCCAGCCAACAGGGTAGTGACCTAAAATCATATCACGCGCCGTACCGCCACCTATGGCCGCCACACTGGCAACAAACATCACCCCAAACCAATCCATTTTTCTTTTGCCTGCTGAAATAGCACCGGTCATCGCTTCTGCTGTGATGCCGATAATGTAAAGAATGGTTAATAACATAGCTTTGTATCTGTAGTAAAAAGAAACGGATTGTAGAGGAAATGTGAGATTGTTGCTAATGATAAAAAGTACCAAGTTTTGTTTTTTAAGTATAATAAAATTGGTTTCAAGGCCGTATATCGAAGAAAATAATAACTAAAAGTAATATTGTTCAATACGACCTGTTATGCTTTTGTGCAGATAAAAAACATAAGGAAAAGTACGTGAGTCCAGACTTCGAACATTTTTTACAATCGCTGATCAGATCAAAAAAAACTTTCAATGCAACTGATTTATTTGAGCAAGGGGGTGTGCACTTAGAACAGCAGTTGCGGCACTATTTAAGTAATGAAGGGGTAGCCGCGAATACCTTTGCAAAATCTATCAATAGCGCGCAGAAGCTTAATAATGAAGATACCAGTAAGCGATTTTGGGAAGCATTAAAGGTGTTTAATGCGATTGCAGGAAACCATGCGATTTGTACAAATAAAATCTTAAATAAAAAATGGCTGCGCTTTGTCAATATTATCGAAGATTTGCAGGGTTACAGTGGCAGTCAACTGTTTTCTGATGTAGGTGTTAAAAAGGCGCGCTTATACCGTCTTTATTTTGCGTATATGTTGACCTGGGAGCATCTGAGATATATGGCGGGTGCTGACGACGAGTTTAGTCCGAGTTCAATCATTCTTGAGACGTTTGCCGCTGGTTATGAACATGAACATGAGCACGAGCATTGTCACGAACACGGATAGTAATAAAAGGAAATAAGCAGCAGAAATTCTGCTTATTTCCATATACCTACTTTAATATATATTTTTCAAAAACATGTGCAACGCCATCCTGATCATTACTCATTGTAATATAGTCGGCGTGTGCTTTAACTTCATCGATCGCATTTTCCATGGCCACGCCAAGACCTGCGAATTTAATCATCTCTAAATCATTAGCCGCATCACCTACACAAATAATTTGTTCAGGCCTAAGGCCCAGGTGTGCAGTCAATGCCGCCATTCCTTTACCTTTATTGCTGTTTTTATTCATAAATTCATAAAAATGAGGGGTGCTTTGTGCCATTGAGTATTTTTCCTGCAGCGTATGAGGCAATGCCAGTATCGCGTTGGAGAGTTGTTGCGCTTCATCAATCATCATTACTTTTAGAATATCTTCATCCGCATCAAGCTTATTGAAATCAAACTCCGTATATTGAATACTATTAAGGTTGGCTTCGAAGTCCGTATATTTATTCTGTTTGGGAGTGATTAACCCGCGTGTCATTGAGTAGGCTAAAATATTAACCCCTAATCTGTCTGCTATTTTATAAAGATCTATGGCATCTTGACCCGTTAAGATCGCACTGCTAACAACTGTTTTACAAGCGACTTTAAGAATCAACGACGCGTTGTAGGTAAGTACATAATCATCTTCACCATCTAAACCCAATGCATTTAATGTCGGTAACATTCCCTCAAACGGGCGACCAGAAGCTAAAACAACTTTAATGCCTTGTTCTTTAGCCGAAGTTATCGCAGAACGAACGCGACTCGTTAGCGCTTTTTGGCTATCAAGTAATGTGCCATCCATATCTAGCGCAATAAGTTTATACATGAAATTTTCCTAGCAATTGAGTGTGTGATTAGTCTATTCGAAATTTATAAGAGAATCGACCATTCTTGTTACTGTTTAAGGCTATATTCTTGTATTATTTTAGATGTTGGCAGTGCATCAATAATCGATTCTAATGTGCAACTTCAATGAGCAACATAATTCCTTTACCTATAAAGAAACTATTTATGACAATTAATCCCCAAAAAAAGTGCCCATTCTGTAACGGCCTGAGCCAATGCAAAGCTTATAGTGAGAAGCCCTGTTGGTGTAATAATGTCGAAATTCCCTCTTCACTTATCGAGTTGCTGCCAGCTCATGAGAAAGATAAGTCATGTATCTGTTTGTCATGTATTAACGCCTATAAAAATAATAGAGAGCAATTTAAGGCTGATTTTTTAAATTAATTGAATATATATATGATCAGTGGTGATATCGATCTGCTGCAGATGTGATTATTCCGCTACTTATTAACGGTAATTCTGGCTGTTTGCAACCCAGCTGTATGTTAAATAACCACTCGGTGCGTAATTGTAAATAAACACTTGCCAATGTGATCTGAATCTCTATAATGCGCCACACAGACAAGGGCTGCAACGCCAGTGACTGAGAACGAAAGAGGCTAGCTTCTGATAACGTTAAACGTTAATTGGAAACATTAAAAAGGCTGTTGACATCGTTTGAAAGGCGCGTATTATTCGCACCTCGCCGAAAGGCCGCTCTTTAACAATTTAATCAAACAATCTGTGTGGACACTTATTGTTGATGTGATTTCAAAAAAATCAAAGTCCTCGTGTTATTTATAATGCAAGGCAACATCAATAGTAGTGACACACGAATAAATTCATTTATTCAGAATAACAAAAGTACTTAGGTACTTTAGTTTTAGTCAGTAATATTGAGTCGCAGCGAAAGCTGCAAA
>NZ_JBLIEK010000133.1:0-8418 GCF_047632995.1 Psychromonas sp. | reverse complement strand
AATTTGTCGCAGTAGTTAGATCAACGCCAGCACCGGGTGTAAAAATAGTACCCATGATAATAGCCAACGTGATGGCGATTGCCGTCGTTACCAGGTAAAACGCCACGGTTTTACCACCTAAGCGGCCCAAGGTTGAAATATCTTTTAAGGAGCTTGTGCCGCAAACTAACGATACAAAAATCAGCGGTACCACCAACATTTTTAAGCTGGCAATAAATATTTTTCCACCCACATGAAAAAGACCATCAACAATATACTCATTGACGAAGCTGATATCAGATAAATAGGTGCGAATTAAAAATCCTGTCGCAATCCCTATAAACATACCTAAAAGAACACGTTTGGTCAGTGACATTTTGCGTTTATTATTTGTCATACAAAATCCTTTGTAATTATTGTTATATATTACTTTCAAGTGAGAATGACTTGATCATACAAGCCGAAGATATCGCTGATATAAAAAGAGGCTAAGCGAATAAACACAGAGGCAAACATTAAGGTCGTAGCGCTATTCATTCAACTTGGTGTTAGTAAACTTATTGCGAATACGCAGGTAATGCAGTTTCATAACTGAAACGTTACTTGTTTAAGTTGTTGACCTTTATCGCACAATATAATTGTAGGTACAAACGACTAACCCCTTAAAAAGTGAGGTTGATATTGCCACCCCCTTGCGGGAATGGCAAGTTTTAGCAGATAAGAGTTTAAAGCGAAGCGATGGAGATCAATTTAAAGCACCCGCTCACCAAAATGGAAAACGCAGAATTCACCTTCTTTCATCTTGGTCCACTGCTCATCTTTGGTAAGAGGACGCGTTGCAATAATAGTGACCACATCTTTATCTGATGTTTCTTTTTGAAAATCAATAACCATATCTTCGTCGATTAATTGTGCTTTACCAAATGGCGCGCGCCGCGTTATCCAGTACAGACTGCTAGTGCAATAACACATCAGATATTCACCATCGCTCAATAGCATATTAAAGACGCCCATCTCACGAAGGCTATCCGCATAACCCGCCACCTCTTTAAACATCGCTAAGGAATCTTTAGGCTCGCTTGCATGGCTTTGATATAACTGGTCAATTATCCAGCAGAATGCACGCTCACTGTCTGTTTCCCCAACGGGAAAAGCGCGCCCCATCGGCAGATTTTCATAACCGCTTAATTGACCGTTATGTGCGTATGTCCAGTTTTTCCCCCATAATTCACGTATAAATGGATGGGTATTTTCTAAACTCACACGGCCCCGATTGGCCTGGCGAATATGACTGATCACCGATTTACTTTTAATCGGGTATATTTTAACCAGCTCTGCAATTTTAGAATTGCAACTTGGCTGCGGATCTTTAAAACTGCGACATCCCTTACCTTCGTAAAAAGTAATACCCCAGCCATCTTTATGCGGCCCTGTGTCGCCACCTCGCTTAACCAAACCACTAAAACTAAAACAGATATCTGTGGGCACGTTCGCGCTCATTCCAAGTAATTCACACATTTTAAAAGCTATCCTTAAAAGCTACGCCATTTTCTTTTCTATTAAATAAATCAAGATATGAATGATCTTGATATGCACTTCCTGAATTCTATCGGCAAACCCAAAATGGGGAACACGAATTTCTACATCCGCAAGCCCCGCCATTTTACCACCATCTTTACCTGTTAATGCAACAATTGAGATCCCTTTGGATTTGGCAACTTCAATTGCTTTTAGAATATTCACAGAATTACCACTGGTCGACAGACACAACAGGACATCGCCGCGACGACCTACGCCCTCTAAATAACGCGCAAAAATTGAATCGAAGCCGTAATCATTACCGACGCAGGAGATATGACTTGGATCTGAAATGGCAATAGCAGCATAAGACGGACGGTGTTCACGATAACGGCCGGTCAACTCTTCAGCAAAATGCATTGCATCACAGTGTGAACCGCCGTTACCACAAGAAAGTATTTTACCTTCTTGCTTTAAAGAATCAGCCAATAATGTTGCAGCTTGCTCAATATTTTTTATGTTTTGCTCATCTGCCATAAAAGCCTGTAATACTTTTTCAGCTTCTAATAGTTCATCTTTGATAAGTGCTAGATTCATAATATCTCTGCTTGTTTTTAAGTGATCAAGTTCAGGGTAGTAAAAGTATTTTACACGGTTAAAACATTGCTAACAGTCTATTAACTGAGTTAATGTGAATTAACAGTAAATTGGTAAAAGTAAGAAAGAAAAAGGGCCAGAACTATCAGCGTGTTGGCAAAAAACAGCGCTTCAATCATGGTCTCCTCTACTTTTAAGCGTTCTCCCCTGCTACAAGGAGCACGGCACAAAATAAGAGCCGCTCTACAAAGATTTGATTACACAATAACAATGCAAGTATTACTACTGGATTTTTCATTAAATCTAGTTATAGTCATAAATCTTTTTTGAAATCAGGTCATTGAATATGATTATTAAACAAACTTCACTTCTTCTCGTTACCAGTCTGATAATTGCAGGCTGCTCAAACCAATCGATGCAGTCACCAAAAGACCAATATAGCAATTCGTTCATCGCACCTGCACAAGCCAGTGAAATACTTGCGGAAAAACCGAGTTGCTGTGATGATTTTAGCCAATTGCAGTACCAAGAAATTAACAATAACGATGATCTCTTGATTCCACTTAGTAGTGATTCCCAAGTTTACACTTTTGATTCTGGCAAGAGCTTTGTTCAGGCTTATAAATTAACCAGCAATGACACTGAATTGAAATTATCTGTTAATGCCATCATCTATAACACAGTTGTTGCCCCCCAAGTTACCCTGCTAGATGCTAACTTCAATGTCACTCGCACCATATCCGCGGATCAATTCAGTTATACACCGGCAAAGTTACTAGATGGCGATATGTTGTCAGCCGAGTTAACGATTTTCCGACCTCAAGCTAATAATGCGGCAAATGAAACCTACCTGCTTTTCCATACAACAAATCAAAACAGAGCAGGCACTACCACTATTATCCACCCGGCAAAAAGCTTTGCAAAAGCCCACAATACAGTAGCACCCGATATAGCGGATCCCATTATCCCACATTCGGCAATGGGTATTATTGAGCTTGAAATTGACGTAATAGGTAAAGGGGGGAGTAATGAACGTAACTATACTCCGCTTGCTATAACAGAAAAAAGTGCTGACATATCGCCTGCTATAACAGCAAAAACTGCTGCGGCCCCTGTGCTTACTGAACAACAGTTTAATCGGGCGATTGCAGTAGCTGTTGCAGCAGAAGAGATAGAAAAAGCGTTATCAATTGTTGATCAGGCTGAAGCCGCTGGCTCTAAAACGGCCCGAAAAACTTTTATCAATGCAGTTAACAGACCCACAGACAGTGCTGAACTGGTATTTAATACTGCGATTTTAAAAGCAGTTGCAGCAAAAGATATCAATAAGGCACTTACTCTTGTTGAAGAAGCTGAAGCCGAAGGCTCTCAAACAGCAAGAAAAACCTTTATCGAAGCCCTAAAAAAATAAGGGCGAGTTAAGTAACAGTGATGGGTCGATCAAAGCCCATCACTGATTTTTCGCTGAGAATTTTCAATATCGCAATACACACGGACCATTAATATTCATTGCCTCTTCTGTCATGATCCTATCTATCAAATTAATCAACTCCAATACAGATGCTTGAATCATCACCATTTTTCGCCAGGTCTGTCAAAACTGTCTAACAAGTGATGCTGACTGAGCGAATGATTAAGAGCTAACTTTAATCCCAAAGTGATAAAATGAATATCAAGTAGTTTTACTTATTTCCAAAAGGATTGGCCATCATAATTAATGCTTTTTTTATCATCGCTATCTGTTTTAGCGTTATAATTCCTCTTCCAACTTTTACTAATAAGAGCGCTGCATGAATGATTTGCAAAGCACAAAAAATGAGTATTTATCGCAAAACTTTACCGATCTAAATTTGTCTGGCGACGAAATTGCCTATAAAGAATTTGATGGTTGCACTTTTAAGAGATCTGATTTTAGTGAAGTGCTATTTAAAAAATGCACCTTTATTGATTGTAACTTTAGCAATTGTAATCTTAGCAATATAAAAATCGCATACAGTAAATTTTTAGATGTGACGTTTGATGAATGTAAAATGATAGGCATTGACTGGACAAAAGCCAGTTGGCCGAGCTTTGATTTATGCTCACCGATAAAATTCTACAACTGCATTATTAATGATTCCTACTTTTTCGGTCTTAATTTAAATGAAATTGTCATTGAATCGTGCAAGGCACACTGTGTCGATTTTAGAAGCGCTAATTTATCTGACGCTAATTTTAGCTATAGCGATTTTAGCGAGAGCCTGTTTAGTCAAACTAATCTTACCGGCGCCGACTTCAGTGAGTCGATTAACTACAATATTAATATTTTTCACAATGAGATTAAGAGAGCTAAATTTAGCCGTTATGAAGCCGTTAGTTTGCTTGATAGTTTAGGGATTGAGTTGGTCGATTGATATCTTAAAAAACAGCATCGGATTCAATAAAAGCTACAGTTTTCTCAAAAAACAATCAACAACATGCGCAACATTACTGTCTTAATCTATTTTTATTGTTATAAAGTAAAGCATCTAGTCATTCATCTACGGAAGGTAAAATGCGCACGCAACGTAAGCAGCTCATCGGCTATATTGAGCATGGCAATATAGCCCCAGAAAATATCCCTGCGGCATTACTTGTCGCTAAAATCACCCCAGACAGTTCTGCTTGGTTGCTGTTTATTAACCGCCTTTTACTCTGGATTGGCGCATTGGCATTGGCAGTTTCCTGCCTGTTTTTTATTGCTTATAACTGGACTGAACTAGGCCGGTTTAGTAAGTTTGCCTTGATCGAACTATTAATGGCAGCTGTAATTTCACTCTACTGCAAGCAGGCTAATGATTGCATGCTTAGCAAAGTATCCCTGCTACTGGCCAGCCTGTTGGTCGGCGTGCTGCTTGCCTTCTACGGACAAACCTATCAAACGGGCGCAGATCATTGGTTGCTGTTTTTTTACTGGGCGTTATTTATCTTGCCTTGGGCGATAATGGCCCGCTTCCCGGCAATCTGGATCTTTTGGCTAGCACTGCTCAACTTCTCCATCGTGCTCTACTACAACAGTTTTCATGGTCTGTTTTTCATCGCGTTTAGCAGTGATCAGGGGCTGCTTTGGTCGCTCTTTATTTTTAATACAGTGAGCCTGATAGCACTGGAATATTTAGCTATCCCTTTCCATTGGCTAACGCCGCGTTGGCCAGTACGACTGGTTTCGATTGCCAGCGGTGCAACAATCACGTCACTGGTTTTGCAATCGATATTTGCACGTCACACGGGCGATTTTCTAGCGGCTATCGTTTGGCTTGCCTTTATCACTGCGCTGTTTTTTATCTATCGAAAAATAAAAAACGATCTGTTTATGTTGGCAGCTGCTTGCCTGTCTGGAATTGTAGTCATTACCACCTTTACGGCAAGACACCTGCTCGATAATTTCCAAGAAGCTAGTTTTCTGTTTTTGGCGATAATGGTGGTAGCCCTTGGCAGCAGCGCTGCAATATGGCTGAAGAAAGTGCATAAGGAGAATCTTTAATGCCTAGTGCTAAGACGAAGAATAAACAGCCACTTTGGGATCAGCTTGCTGATGCCGATCTCCTGCAGGGAACGCCTCCCGAAATTGGGGAGAGTGATTCCCCTTGGTATATCAAACTGTTATTAGCGTTATCCGGCTGGATAGCGGCACTATTTTTATTCGCTTTTATTGCTACCGGTTTTGCCGATATTTTAGAAAACCGGCTGGCGGCCTTTATCACTGGCGGGCTGCTGATTGCAATCGCCTTTGCCCTCTTAAGGCTACCCAAAAATGAATTTTTACAGCACCTCATGCTGGCCGTCAGTTTAACAGGGCAAGCATTAATGGTTTTCGCGATTTATGCTGATACGACTCAAGATAAGCTTGTTTATGTATGGGGGATGATAACAATTATGCAGCTGCTTTTAGCGTTAATGATGCCTGATTTTGTTCACAGAGTGTGGTCCGCCTTCGCCACCGCCATTGCCTTGTCAATCACCCTGAAATTTCTTGATCTGCCCGCTATCGAGAGTGCCGTTATTCTCTTTTTATCCTGTTGGTTGGTACTTAATGAATTTCATTATCCGACTCAAATCAGAAAATTCCAAGCGCTCTCTTATGGTTTTATTTTAGCCTTAATAGCACTCAAGAGCGTCGCCCTATTTACCTATCATCCTATCAATTGGATAACAGGTACAAGCGCAACCACTCCTTATCCTTGGCTTGATGAACTGTTATTAGCAGCCGTTATGTTATACCTTGTTTTTAACCTGATACAGCGTCATCAAAAACCGCTGTTTACTATTTTCACCCTAACAACAGTGTTGGCTACACTGTTACTTTGTGCCTTATCAATGCAAGCGCAAGGGATCACCGTCGCGATGGCAATTATGATCTTAGGTTTTTCGGCAAGTAACAGCATACTACTGAGTTTAGGTATTGTCTCATTGCTTTTTTATAGCTCAAGTTATTACTATCAGCTGCACGCTAGCTTGCTGGATAAATCGCAAACCCTGCTGATTCTTGGGTGCGTTTTACTTATTTTACGCTACCTGTTATTACGTTTTAGAGCAGATAAAAAGGAAACGCCTCATGCTTCGTAAACTTGCTGTCACTGCCCTTATTGTTATTTTGGGGATAATCAACTGGTCCATTTTTTCTAAAGAGCAACAACTTCACGATGGCCAGATTGTTTATCTTCAGCTTGCCCCCGTTGATCCTCGCTCACTGATGCAGGGCGACTATATGGCGCTTAGATTTACTGTTGCAGAGCAGATTTATCACGCCCTTCCCAAAAAAGAGAAACATAGCTCATGGACTCATGATCTGCCAGCAAGTGATGGTTATGTGGTGGTCAGTTTAGATAATAAAAATATCGCCAGCTACCGTCGTCTCTATCAACAGCAACCATCAGAAAATAGTGAACGGTTACTGCACTATCGTGTCCGTAATGGCGCTGTGAAGTTTGCCAGTAATGCTTTTTTCTTTCAGGAAGGTGATGGGAAACTTTATAGTTCGGCACATTATGGGCAATTTAGAGTCAGTAAAGAGGGCGAATTATTACTTGCAGGACTGTTTGATAAAGCGCTTAATAAGCTCCCCATCGAAACAGAGCAAGAGTAAATTTATTTACTCTTGCTCTGAAATAAACAAAAAAAAGATCACAGACCTAAATCTGTAATCTAATGATCCCCTTGGGTTAACCCTTCCCTTTTGCACTAAAAAACAAAAGGAAAGGAAAGCTTTAAAAGCACATTTCAGCAACTACTTATAAAGCAGGCTCCGTAACCGGATTCTGATCTAGGGTAACTGCCGTCTGTGATAACAGTCTGCCATCAACCGTGGCGCCAGTATTAACCGTAATACCTTTTTCAGCGAGTACGATCCCCTTGAAAAATGCCCCTGTATCCAGAGCAACACCTGTACCGCCGCCGACTTGCCAAAAGACATTCTTAGCCTGCGCGCCACCGGTTAAATAAACGTGGGTAGCGCTCGCCTGAATAACATCACCAGCTATTTGCAATATCCAAACGTCATTTGCGCCGCCCGAGAGGGTAACATCGGTATTGATTAAGACATTAGTACCCCATTTGTAAAGACCGGGTACCAAGGTCTGGCCGCTAATATCGCCCGCATAGAGTTCGGTGAAATCAGGCGTTGTTCTACCTGCAGCATCGGTATAGGCGGTGCCCATATCAAGTACCGCATTGGCCACTTTAATATTGTCAGCCGCAGCCCCTGCAAAACAGGTGATAGCGCCACTGCCGGTATAGCCGGCATCTGCTCCGTAGATAGTGCCCGTAATTTCTGAGCAAAAAACATTATCCATCGCTGCTGCGGTGATTGGACTGGCACCGATATTACCTGTGATATCAGACAGATGCGCACCGGTATTGGTAATACCAGTTTTTGTCAGAATTACAAACTCTTCTGCTGTTCTAAGATTTACCGGAGCAGGTCCCTCGGCAACTTCCGAACCCGTCGTAAAGCTCCAGACAAGATTAGCTGCCAGTGGATTGCCGTTAACCGCAAGATCGGTGATCGCCGTTGTCAGCGTGGCAGTGTAGAGTGTGTTGATAGCCAGAATGCTGGTCGGGGTAAAGGTCAATACTTTGTCGTTGTAGCTTACAACACCTGCAACTGCCGTGGCGCCAGCACTTAGGGTAAAGGTTGATGTGTTAACGGTAACAGGATCAAGCGCTTCACTGAAGTTAGCACTGACCGCACGATTCGGCGCAACCGCAGTCGCATCAGCAATCGGATTGGTCGAGGTGACTGTGGGAGCGACACTGTCTATTGTCGTTCCGCTGGTAAAACTCCAAGCATAATCATTAGCCAATGCG
>NZ_JBLIEK010000132.1:0-8762 GCF_047632995.1 Psychromonas sp. | reverse complement strand
GACGCTTATCAGGCATATCTTTCATAATTGTTTCAACATCATCAATGAAACCCATACGTAACATTTCATCAGCTTCATCAAGCACTAATGTTGTTAGATGTGAAAGATCCAATGTTTTACGTTTCAGGTGATCCATAATACGACCAGGTGTACCCACGACAACTTGTGGTCCTCGACGTAACTGTTTGAACTGAATGTCATAGCTTTGGCCGCCGTAAATTGGCATTACGTGGAAACCACGCAAGTGACGAGCGTAAGTTTGGAATGCTTCTGCAACTTGAATAGCTAATTCACGCGTTGGTGCAAGTACTAATACTTGTGGGAAGTTTAATGAAATATCAATATTTGCAAGTAAAGGTAATGCAAATGCGCCTGTTTTACCTGTACCTGTTTGTGCAAGACCTAAAACATCTTCACCCTTTAAAAGGAGCGGGATACATTGCGCTTGGATTGGAGAGGGTGTTTCATAACCTAATTCAGACACAACTTTAAGAAGTGTCTCTGGAAGGTTTAGATCTGTAAAGTTAATTGTTGCTTCTTCTTTTTCTGTATTTTTTGACTCTGACATAGTGGCCTCATGAGTTCAGTTTAAATCTGTATTTAAGCAATTACTTAAACACACTAAATTCAGCCTATACCTACGTCACATCAATCATCTCAGTAACTGAAACTAACTATTAAATCTCGCGTTATCAACCGCGTATGTAGGTAAAATCTGAATATTTCGCATCGCGTAAAGGATAAAGCCTTTGCGAGGGTGGCGTATTCTACTCGATCTGCTTGCATAATGCTTGTATTATTTAGAGGTCACGCGCAAAATCATAAAAAAAAGATGTTTATTGTCTGTTTTTGAAATAAAAAACTTGCCAATCTTTTGCTTGCAAGTGCAGAGCGTGCCTCTCCCGTTTTTCCATATTTTCCATGCTCGGTGTGTGCCTCAATTCAGTTGCAACTATAAAATTCTTCTGTTTTTCTTATAGTTAACTAATCCTTTAAGCGGTAAACTTTATATAAATATATTGTTTAAGGAATTTTGATGTGATTGATGCACAAAAAGCGTTGCAAGTTTGGATCCATATGCCAGCGAGCTTTACTCGTCGTCTGGGGGTGTTGAGTCAAGCTAATACCCCTTGGAACACTGTTTTTTTAAAACAACTGCAACGTGCAAAATCTTTGGGCGTTGATGCGGTTATTTTACCTATTAGTTGGAGAGTAGTTGAGCCCTACGGTCCTAATGGCGCGGATCAGCAAAGCAACTGGACAAGTTATCGTCGCGTAATTGATATCTGCATCAGTCAAGGATTGAAAGTTATTCCAGAGTTCCATTTCGCGGCGACCAGTCTAAAAGATTCTAGTCTGTTAAACCTGCTGCCGGATTGGCTGTGGGGACTATTGATGAACCATCTCTCTGATCAAGAAATTGAAAGTCTTAAGTATATTGATAGCTATGGTCAGGATAGTTTTGTCGCCACATCCCTGTGGAGTGATCCACTCGTTCTGCCCTATTTTGAACGCTTATTATCCGGTTTTCAGCGTAACTTTTCTGATCTCTGTGACCATATTCCCCATATCAATTTAGGTGCCGGCCCAGAGGGTGAACTGCGTTATCCTTTTTTAGGACTTCATAGTGAAGGCCCTGATTTTCTTCAGCTCCCCTGTTTTAGTGTTGCAGCAAAAGCGGATTTCAAGCAGTTTATTGAATTGCAGGCCGGCAGTGATTTCGCGCTGCAAGATTCAGATTTATATCAGCAATTAATGAGTGATGATTTTTTTCATCAGCAATTAAGCTATCTCCAACATTTACCTCAAGATCTTGTTGGTGCGAGTGAGGCGTTCAATTATTTTATCCGTTGGTACCATCAAAGCCTGATTGAGCATGGTCAGCGATTACTGGCTCTAGCTAATAAGGTATTTGACAAACAATGGCAGAAAACCACGCTTGGTCTGCGTCTTCCGCTGCATTTACCAGAAATTAAAAATAGTGCTGAAGTTGCGGAATTAGTGTCAGGATTATCTCCACAGTTGTGTGCTGATCAGGCAACGCAGAAAAGCAATTGGCAGGAGAGCTTTTCTCGATTGCTCGATGGCGCCTGGAAGTCTCGTACCCGTTTACTTATTTGCGGGTTGGATGAAACCGTTCATGATAATTGTCCAGCACTTATAGCTGCCGCTCAAGATCTCAATATCCCGCTTATTACGGAAAATAGCCAGCAGGTGAAATTAAATAATCACAATGACTGGGATAAATTACTAGCAAGAGTGATGCAGCAAGATACATTCGCTGGCTGGAGCTTGCGTGATTTAGATCTTTTGACTGAAGACGAGGGGATTGGCGCCGCCCGGTTACGCCAGTTTGGGCGCTTAAAATATGGGCAGGGGCAGTATCAGGGGGCTAAGCGTAAATCTTTTCGGGTAATGGCACCTTTGCATTTAAAAGTTGCTAATCAAAAGCAGTTACTTGATGAAGAAAATTGGCTTGTTTTTGGGCAGGAACTCAAAGTGTTGCGTGAAGCGGGGGTGACCGCTATTTCAACCGATCTCTGGTGGGGGTTGATTGAAGGGCGTCATCCTGGCGAATTTGATTGGAGCTATTATGATCGTCTTGTCGAAGTATTGGCTGCTAATAATATGCATTGGGTACCTATTCTCTCCTTTCACCAAGCAGGTGGAAATGTGAATGATGATTTTAATCAAACTATTCCTTTATGGTTATGGGGGAAATTACTGGAGCAACATCAGGAGATAGAATCTGTTCGAGATCTGCAATATGTCAGCGAAACGGGTGATCCCTCGATGGAGTATGTTTCATTGTGGGCCGATCCCTATGTCTTGCCCTATTATTTAGCTTTTGTGCAAGCATTTAGAGATCACTACCGTGAGCATGTGGCTCTGATTGATGAAATAAATATAAGCATGGGGCCGGCAGGGGAGTTACGCTACCCAAGTTACAATGCACATGATTGGGGGGATTATCCTAACCGTGGAACGCTGCAGTGTTACAGTCCGCTTGCTCAGCGGGATTGGATCGCTTATTTGCGTAAAAAATATAACTCTATTGCTGCCTTGAATTCTACTTTCGGAACGCTGCATAGCAGTTTTGATGAGATCTTGATGCCGGATGCTGAGAGTTTATTTACCAATAAAAGATATATTTACAGTGCATGGGCGAGAGAATTGTTGATCTGGTATAACGAAAAACTAGTACAACACGGACGTGATGTACTTACCGGGGTATTAAAACTTTTAAGTGATAGTGATTATTTAAATGTGCCGGTTGGGATTAAAATACCCGGTATTCACTGGGTAATCAGCGATCCGTTAATGCCACGCGCTGCGGAAATATCGGCGGGATTAATTCGCGTTCACCCAAATCTGGATCAGAAAAATTCGGGGGAGTATGTAAAGTTAATCAAAGGGATTGTGCCTGAAGAGCATCTATCACGAGTGGTCATTCACTTTACCTGTCTGGAAATGATAAATAAAGATCATGAAGGGTATTCTCGGGCAGAAGATCTGGTTAACTGGATGGCTGATGCGGCTCATAAGGTCGGTGTCGAGTTAATGGGGGAAAACGCACTGGCAGGAGAGCTTTATGGCATTCAGGGATGGCAACAGATGGAACGTGCATTGACGCGCAATCCAGGCTATGACGGCATCACTTTATTACGCATGCATAACTTTTTTGATGAGAGTAAGCTTCCTTTGGAACAGCTTAAATCTTTGGTAAACCGCTCTATCTAGCAGTTAATCAGGAATATCATCTTGATAAACGAGAGTATATTTATAAAATAGACTCTCGTTTTTATGGCGCAGCGTTAATAATCTAACTAAGTAGTTATTAAGCTTATTTATAAAAGGAGTGATCGCCACTTTGATGTTCTGTGATATCACGAACTGCATTTAATTCGCCAGAAAATTCCTCTAGAAGCTCTTTTTCGATCCCCTCTTTTAAGGTCAGATCAACTTGCGAACAACCGTTGCAACCTCCGCCAAATTCAATAATTGCGACATTATCTTGGGTAATTTCAATCAGCTTAATAAAACCACCGTGGCTTGCAAGTTGTGGATTTATTTGTACCTGAATAATATATTCGACACGTTCAAGTAATGGCGCATCGTCTTTAACTTTACGCATTTTGGCGTTAGGTGCTTTTAGCGTCAGCTGTGTACCCGTCTCTTCTTCGACCAAGTCGATAAAAGCTTCTTCTAAAAATGCCAGACTAACATCATCAACTAACGCATCAAATTCATCATAGTTAAAGCGCGTATCACTACCCTCAACCGCTTCTGGCGGGCAGTAAGAAACGCCGCATTCTGCTTTTGGCGTGCCTGGGTTGATAACAAACACACGAATGCTTGTGCCTTCTTTTTGTGGTTCAAGTAACTTTTTAAAATGTGCTTGTGCAGCGGGAGTAATTTCAATCATAGCTAAACCTTTATTCCTGAGTCATTTACTCAGGCATTATAGCGGGGATTATTATCAAGAAGAAAGTAAAGAATGCAGATTTATTTTTTCAGGCTCTCTCGGAGCAGTAATTTGCACTGCGAACATGTTACTCGCAGTGCAATCAGAGAGGACTAATCGAGTTCATTTAGGCTGATAAATTGTGTTGTGCCTGTACTGTTCAAGGTGACATCTAGGCCATTATCTACATATACCCAGGTAACAGAATCATTTGCAAAAGTGGCAACGCCGCTTCCTGATTCAACTCCCTGAACGGTAGTGGTTGTTTCTCGCACTGTATATTGTCCCAGTTTTTCCTTGCTGTATTCAACGTTAACGTTGCTTTCCTCGTTTCCTAACTGATCTTCAACTATGATCACCTTTCCTTTAATAGACATTGTTGTCGCAGTTAGATCCATAGTGATCGTTGCGGTACTTGGATAATTTCCTTCTGTATTGATAGAATATATGCCATTAAATGTGTCACCTTCAAGCTGACATTGATCGTAAGTGACTGTGAAAAGTGAACCACCGGCTATATTTTCATCATCATAGCTCAGATTGCTTTTTAAATTGCCGCTTTCACATTGCTTAGTGACCGCTTGATTGATTAGTTGGCGTAGTTTTATTGGCGCAACAGACGACTCATCAATTGATACCGAATAGCTTAGAAAGCGATTAATGGTTGATGAATCATACATATCAATAAAAACTTCCTTAACATTTGCATCAGTTATTACAAAAGAAGTCGAAGTCGAATCATTGCTGCCACCGCCACATGCAAAAAGAGAAAGTGCGCTGCATAAAGCTGTGAATACGGGTAATATTTTCATAACTCAAATCCGTTTTATTTTTAAGTGTAATAGACTGGAAATATAGTAGTTTGTGAATAAATAGTCAATTAAAGATGGTGATGCGGATCTGTCCGGCAGATACAAAACACGGTAATGGATGACACTTTTTCAGCAAGCAGACAGTGGCAAAGGCTATCAATAGTCGCGCCGGTCGTGACAACATCATCTAACAGAGCGATATGTTTACCTTGTAACGGGCTGTTTTTATTGGCAGTAAACGCCGCGCGCAAATTTTTTCTGCGTTTGCTAATGGATAACCCCTCTTGGGCTTGTGTTTCTTTATTGCGTTTAACACTGTTTGCCAACAAGGGGATTTTTAATTGCCGAGAGACAATGTCTGCAATTAATTGCGCTTGATTAAAACCGCGCTGGCGCAATTTTTTAGAATGCAAAGGCACGGCAATTAAATAGTCAAAACCGGTAATCTGATCGCCGCTAAAGTGAGATGCAATAGAGTCCGCCAATAGTTGCCCAAGCAATTCCCCTGAAATTAATTTATGTTCATATTTAAGCTGTTTAATAAGCGTGGGATAGGGCGGCTGGTAGCTTGCCAATGCATGTAATTTAGTGAAAAGATGTTTTTGTTTTACACAATCGCCACAAAATAGCTGCGAGTTGGTGAGCGATAATCCGCAATATTGACAACAAACTCTCGCTTGCAACATCTCTTTTTGGCAATAGGGACAGATCAGTTTATTATGGCTCGGCAAACCACATAACAGGCATTGAGCAGGCAATACGCGCTCAATTAATTGTTTTAATTGTTTTTTAATAAAATAAAAAGCTGAGTTCAACGCTTCTACCAGATTAACAAGGGAAACCGTGAGTATAGAGCAAACAGTATATTGCCGTGTTATCGGTCAGGGTGAAAACCTAGTTTTATTACATGGTTGGGGTGTGAACTCAGCTGTTTGGGAGCCTGTGATTGAACAATTAAGTCAACACTTTCGGTTATACCTGATTGATCTACCCGGATTTGGCAAAAGCAAAGGGTTATCAGAGTACACATTGCAAACAATCGTTGATGCGATTGTTGCTGTGTTGCCGGAGCGCGCGGCTTGGTGCGGTTGGTCTCTGGGTGGTTTAGTGGCAACTTATGCCAGTTATATTTATCCCGATAAGGTCTCTAAATTAATTCAAGTTTGCAGCTCAGTTAAGTTTGTTGCTGAGACAAGCTGGCCGGGGGTTGAATCTTCTGTTTTTGATAACTTTAAGCAGGCGGTGCAGACCGATAGGGATAAAACGTTAGGGCGATTTATTGGCATTCAGGCGATGGGATGTGCAAGTGGCCGCAAAGATGCGTCAACGTTAAAAAAATTATTGGCGGGGACAGAGCAAGCTGAGAGCAAGGCTTTATTGGCAGGTTTAGAGCTGCTCAATAAGAGCGATCTGCGTGAGAAATTTAGCCAGCTAGCTGTGCCCTGTCTATCACTTTTCGGTCAGTTTGATAGCTTGATTCCTTTGCAAACGGGTCAGGAGATGGGCTGTTTGTTAGCCAAATCACAACAAAAAACATTTAAAAATTCAGCGCATGCGCCCTTTATCAGTGAGGTCGATGCATTTAATGCAAGCGTGATAAATTTTATGATTGATTAAATATTAAACAATAGCTTTATTTCTGTTAAGATAGTGCCATACTTTTCATGCAGCATAACTGCTTAACTCTTTAATATAGTAAGGTGATTTATGGATGTTCGTTCAGCCTACAATTCAGGCATAACTGGTTTTCAAGATGCATCTGCTCAGCTGAGTCAGTCAAGCGCTCGGATAGCCCATGCGGGTGTCGCAGAAATAAGTATGACGGAAAATCAGGCGCCATCGGAGAGTCAATCTCGTTCTACTGAGCGGACACCCATCTCTTTAACCACGGAGTTAGTAAATTTAAAAGTGGCAGAGTTTCAAGCGAAAGCATCTGCAAAAGTTATTAGTACTGCTGATGAAGTGTTGGGCACCTTAATTAATACCAGCGTATAAGATCAACCTCTATGGTTAATATCAATGCGCATCTTCCTCCCGCTATTGCTGTTCCGTTTCATCCACCGACGGAAGGTTTACAGCATGATAATTTAATCAAGCCTATTATTCCCAAAACAGAGATTATCTCCTCTTATACAAAAATTCGCGATGATGAAAGTCGCACTCAACTTTCAGATCAAGCGCGCAGTATTATTCAGGATCAAGGTAGCCAAAACGCAGATGAGTCCGCACAGCAAGAGTCTTCAGCAGAGCAAAGACGTGGTCAATTTTTCGCCCGGCGAAAGGAGCTTTCCTCCTCTGCATCAGAGCAGGGGGAGTCGCAGTTAGCTGCCATTAAGGATTTTAAACAGGTTATTTCAGTGATTCAGGCACGTTATAAAAATGCGGTCAGTCCATTACCTGAGCCACTTGTTAATTACGCGGTGTAATTATAAAAAAGGGCCATAGCAGGGCGCTTCAATTGTATAAACAGCAGTCACAAAAACGCGGATCATGGCATGAGTCATGATCCGCGTTTTTTTGGTTCTCTATTTGTAATTAGCGCGTCAATTTAAAACTTAACAAATTCAACGCGGCGATTATTTGCTTTCCCCTCTGCGCTGCTATTATTGTCCAGCGGTTTACTTTCCCCTAACCCTTTTGATTTAAGACGGTTCGCAGCAATGCCCAGTGCAACCATGCGCGCCATCACCGCTTTTGCTCTTGCTTGTGAGAGTGTCTGGTTGGCTTGTGTCTCGCCATCACTGTCGGTATGTCCTTCAATACTTAAATTAACCGCACTGTTTTTGCTCATTAATTTAACTATCTTATTGATAGCGCCATTGGATTCCGACTTGATATCGGACTGTCCGATATCAAAACGGATCCCATTGACCACTATTTTACCGTCCGATAAAAGACGATCATAATATTTCACCCCGCCTTTGGCGATGCGGACGTTTTTGATATATATGGATTGACCTTGGTCAAGGTTTAGTTCTATGCTAAAACCTAGTGGCTTTGCTTTAGAATGGGGGATATTGATTAAGCGAGTAGCATCCATATAGACTTTTAATTTACCCTTGGTATAAGCAATGGCAATATGTCGCCAGCCCGCCACTTTATCCTCATATTGACTCTTGCCTTCCAATTTGTTTTTTTGTTTTTCACTATCAACCTCAATACCATTTACATGAATATCAATTACGTTCTGGCCATTATCTAAAGAAGTTTGATTTTTTCTGTCATATAAATATAACTGCAACTCTTGATAAAATATGTTTTTCGAAAAATAAGCATCAAATTCTATGGTAAATATCTCGGGCAGATAATCTTGTGCGCTATTTTTTAAATAAGGTACGATTTCCGCGTGCCCATTTGTCAGTGCAATCACATTTCCCCCGTCAAATTCCACTATTTCTGTATTTCCCGACACCATATCCCAACGCGACGGGAATTCGCCATTCTCTTCATCACGGCTGGGGCCATCGCTAAAGATAACTTCATCA
>NZ_JBLIEK010000131.1:0-8809 GCF_047632995.1 Psychromonas sp. | reverse complement strand
TATCACAATGGTCATCATCGCCAGAAGAGCAAACCCAGCAATGCCAGTTAACCAAGTAGAAATACGGTTAAGCTCTTTTTGAAATAAATTCATCCTTTTTCCTTACATTCCGAAGGTCGGACCTCCAGTTAATTATTATTACATTAATGGAATTAACTTCCAATAAGCGGAACTTATTTCCAAAAATAATGACACCTCCTATTTGTAATGTAAAGAATTTTATATATTTACGACTTATATTTACTTTATTTGATTATTTTGTGAAGTCATGTTCTGCTAATGACCAACATCTCCCTCACTATATTGACAATCCCTGTTCATGCTTATAATATTCTGACTTCTTCTTACAACTGAATAAAATCAGTCTACATAAAATAAGTTTGAGTTGGTATTATGGCAAGTGCATTAGAAGGTATTAAAGTTGTTGATTTAAGTCGTGTTTTAGCTGGGCCTTGGGCTACTCAAATGTTAGCAGATTTAGGTGCCGAGGTGATTAAAATAGAGCAACCTAATCGGGGTGATGACACTCGCTATTGGGGGCCTCCATTTCTAAAAGAAGGTACTGATGAGGAAGCTCCTGAAGCGGCTTATTATCATTGCGCTAATCGTAATAAACAATCAGTTGCTATCGATATTAGTACCAGTGAAGGTCAGCAGATCATTAAAGATATGGTGCTTGATGCCGATGTGTTAGTCGAGAACTATAAAGTGGGTGGTCTCAAGAAATATGGATTAGATTATCAATCTATAAGCAAACTTAATCCTAAAATAATTTATTGTTCTATTACTGGTTTTGGCCAGAAAGGTCCATCAGCTCATAAAGCTGGTTACGATGCGATCATTCAAGCCGAAGGTGGCATTATGAGTCTTACAGGCGATGGCGAGCCAATGAAAGTTGGTATTGCAATTGCTGATATTATGACGGGGCTATACAGTGGTAATGCTATCTTAGCCGCCTTATTTGCACGCACTCATACTAAGACTGGCCAGTATATTGATATTGCATTACTAGATGTCCAAATGTCTGTTTTAGCTAATCAGGGCATGAGCTATCTATCAACAGGTGAGAACCCTGCTCGTCATGGTAATGCTCATCCTGTAGTTGTACCTTATCAACCATTCTCCAGCAAAGATGGTAAGTTAATTTTAGCGATTGGTAATGATTTACAATTTACTAAATTTTGCAAGCAAGTCGAACGTGCTGATTTAGCCACTGATCCAAAATTTTGTAAAAATGGTCAACGTGTGAAATTTCGTGATGAACTTATCCCCCTACTCGATGAAATCATGAGCACTCGTACTACCGATGAATGGATAGAAATTTTAGAAAAAATTTCTGTTCCTTGTGGGCCAATTAATACATTAAAGCAAGTATTTAACCACCCTCAAACAAAATATCGAAAAATGGTACGACAGGTACCTAACAGCAACGGTAAAATGATTGATGTGATTGCCTCACCAATTAATTTGTCTAATACGCCACTTCAATATAAAATGGCTTCCCCTGCGTTGGGTGAGCATGGCAATAAAGTTTTATCAGAGAAACTAGGTTATAGTGCTGAAAAAATAGCAGCATTACGTTCTAAAAAAATTATTGGCTAAGAATAAAACTGTATTAAAAAAGCTAATCCAGCAAAAAAAATGGTATTACTGAATTCAGCGACACCATTTTTATCTTTTGTCAATCCTAAACAAGCTTGACTCTTTTACAGCAGTTAATCGTAGAGTGTTACTAAATCAACGACTAGGTGATTATTATTTTACTTTACGTTAGTGTCGTAGAATAAGTTTAATCAGGTGGGTTGACCAATAAACAGCCAACATGATTTAATAAATTTAGACAGCCCAGTTAAGAGTTGATGTACCTGACTGGGGTAAGTAAAGTGATAAACAAAGAGAAGTATTCAAAAAACATAAATTAAATGATGAAATTAAAAATCTGCTAAGCTAAATTGTTTAAATTTAATTGGCCAAGTTACCTCTTAAATATGAAATTAAATAAGCTATTTGATATAATTCGAAGAGCTGTAGGTCATCATCTGCTCTGCACTAAACATAAAACCTACCGTTGCGATACACGACATTTTTTTAAGCGCTGAGTCACTTCTTATACTACACGCCTAGTTGTGCTTATCGACTTTATTATAGCATCATTGTTGTTGCCAATAGGTGTGATGCAATGCTTTATTTTATTCCTATTTTTGCTCTAAATAGGGCGCTACTAACAATCTCTACATATTAATCGGCTGTTATGCTCTACTTTTATTCGCACTTAATATTTAACGATATATAA
Organism: Psychromonas sp.; assembly: GCF_047632995.1. Taxonomy (GTDB): domain Bacteria; phylum Pseudomonadota; class Gammaproteobacteria; order Enterobacterales; family Psychromonadaceae; genus Psychromonas. Next base: position 6,516 of record NZ_JBLIEK010000131.1, on the reverse strand, counting down.
ACATCAGAGCTAGTCGCATTATAAACGCATTAAGATTAGTGTTTATTTACTTAAATAACCTTCCCTAATGTCAATAATAGCAAGGTAAGTCTATGTTCCAATTGTAAAAAGATATTTCAACTACCTCAAAAAATTGATAAACTGAAATATGACGCTAAAATCGAATTAAAGTTGCTTCAATGTTTCGCACCATGTTTTTTAACTGTGGAGCGACTTCACCACTTAAAAACTCTTTCGACAATCGAAAGGCAGGTCCACAAGCACTAAATACATAAATTTGTCCTTGCGATAATTTCAACGGAACAGCAATAGCATTAGTATCTCGCTCCCAGTCGCCCCAGGAATGGCAGTAACCATACTCTTTGTAACTTTCTACTGCATGTTCAATGCCCGCTTTAACAGCTTCAAATTTATCGCCAAGTTTTTCCTCAAAACAGCGTAAAAAGAAACCTCGTTCTTCTACTGATAATGCCACTAAATAAGCTCGGCCAGAAGCAGTCGTTGCCATAGGAATTCTATCACCAATATCTTTCTTAAAGGTCACAATACCTTTAGGGGTACAATGATCAACATAAATCATATTTAGTCTATCTCTGTCTGCCAGACCTATCGATGTGCCGGTTTCAATTGAAAGTTCTTTCATCAATGGATTAGCCACTTGGCGAATCGCAAGGTTAGAAACAAAGGCATAACCCAAGGCCAATACTCCCGATCCAAGCTGATATTTTTCCAACCGCTCAGAATAAGTAAGGTAGCCTAAATTTGTCAAAGTATAGGTTAGCCGGGATATACTTGACTTGGGGAGTCCTGTTCTTTGAGCAATTTCCTGATTGCCAAGAAATCCGTCTCCAGGGTTAAATGCCCTTAATATATCTAGTCCTCTAGCAAGGGCTTCGACAAACTTTCGATCTACTTCACCGTTTCCATCTCTTGGCATACCCGTCAGTCTATTCATTTTGAGCTACTCAATTTTTTATCACACTAGACGTATTAACTTGTTATAAATGCCAAAACGACTTTTAAATCATATTCATCATAATCTCATATTTTGCTCTAAAAATAAAGATTATAGATAGCTTTAAAAATCTTATAGATCAATAGTAATAAATTAAAGCAAGCGCATTAAAAATATATTGTCACATATTTAACGATTCAACTTAATACCGAACTTTAAGCAATAATAAAGATCAATAAAAAAGCCAACACCACATAAAGATTTGGAAGTTATGACAGATATCTTCACTAACAGGCAAAAGAACCTGGTACATTAGATAAAAATGTATATCGGCTGAGGTTAATTGAACAAATAAAATTCAATTAACAAGCTGCAAAATCACTTTAAAGAAATTTAGAACGGCAGTTGGATTTAAAGATATTTTGTATCAATTAAATAACATAATAAAGCTAGATAATGCGATTGTTAGCAATAGAAAAAAGAGAATTTCCTGCCTCAGGTGACATTAATATTTTACGAATGCAGGGATAAAAAATCAATATTTATCGCGACAGTAATGGTAGATAATATTTGTCATATTATCGCAGATACATTTGTGAAAAAAACTTAAAAGTAGCTAAAAAATATTTTTAAATTAAATGTTATTAAATAAATACAACATTATAAAACTTAGGTGACATCTAATTATTTAGTTGGTTGTTTTACACTAATATGTGTTTTGGTAGCTTATTTTTCTGAATCAACAATAAGCCCTGATTCTGTTGCTTGAGACATTAAACATCCACTCTAATACCGCTTTCATTTATTATTACTGCAGCGACTATAACACAATAATTGGTATCTACATTTTACAATCCGATACTAGGTTTGCAAATTTTTTTAAAAGATCAGCTTATGTACTTAATAAAATAGTTAAAGCATAACGACTAAGTTCCTAGTAAATCAAGATCTTGCTAGGCTATTGATTAATTTAATTATAATAATAAAAATGAAAAAACAAATATATAAAACTTAATTCCGCCAGACGGGACTATGTGATACAATTTAAACATACAGTTATATGATAACTCAACACCAAAATAGAAAGTAAAGCCAAGAATAAATAAAATTAACTATTCCTATTAAGCGTTAATGAAAATCTCAAAGAGTATTGTCACTAACAGCGTAAAATGGAAAAGCCTATCAATTATTTTCATAATAAACATATAAATATCAATTAATCATGTGAAAGAGCATACCTATGAAGCATATTTCTAATCTTGAGCAAAGTGGCAAAATAACTAAAGCTTTTCCTTGGCTGTCACCCTTTTGCTTAGTAATTATTTTTTTTGCGACCTTAATCACTGAATGGACCGGTTACCAGCCACCAGCCTTATTAGCTGTGTTCATGTTGACATTATTTATGTGCCTCGAATGGAAACAGTTAGATTTATCAACAAAGCTCATCGCTTGGGTTGCCATTGGCTTAACACTTCTTTTGTTATCGTTCTCGCAAATATCATTTCACCAGCTAGGTACCCTAACTAGCAGTGTGGTTTTTTTTGCTTTTTTCTTAATTGCTCTAGGCTTATTAAAAGAAGCCGCTTTAACCTCAAATTCCGTTAATCTTACTGGTGTTGTACTTTTACAACAACACCCCGTTAGACGTTATGCGTTGCTTACTTTTGCGAGTCACATTTTAGGGATATTAATGAGTGTTGGCGCCATTAATTTATTAGCCACCATGATCCAAAGAAGTTTGCATCATAACAAAGGCACTGTTGATGCACGTATTAACAGTGTTAGGCAGCGCCGTATGATGTTAGCGGTAATGCGGGGATTTTGCAGCATACCGCTTTGGGCGCCCACTTCAATTACTATTACGTTGTTAGTCACCACCATTCCTGGTCTACAATGGATAGATATTATTCCCTATGGTTTGTACCTAACTTTAACCTTACTCTTGTTTGGTATTTGGCTAGATCATGTTCAGGCGCCAAAAAACCTTAGCCATCTTGTGCCAACCATTTCCAACGATTTATCCGCATTAAAGGTCAGTTACCCTACTATTGTTGTTGTTATCACTTTGGCAATCATATCTGCACTGCTGATATTCACCTCGCCCCTGCGACCTATTGCTGCCGTGCTAGTCAGTGCGCCGATAGTTAGCATAGCTTGGATATTTAGCCAATATCATCGAACAAATAATAAATTAAACGCTATGCGATTAACCGTTAAGCGTTTTAGCTCAGACATATTTTTCAGATTAACCTTACAACGTTCAGAAATCGTATTTTTTTCTGGTTCAGTGTTAATTGGTCGATTATTGCTAACGGTGTTAGACCTTGATTGGTTTGCACAACAATTAGCGCATTTAAATTTATCTGCTGCACTCATATTAATTGCCTCTTCGTGGTTAATTTTTATCGCAGCGCTGTTATTTATCAGCCCGATGATATCTGTCACTTTGATGGCTGGAGCCTTAGCTCAATTACCTGGTGTCGACCATATGCCAGTGACCATTGCACTCGTGATGATGGTTACTTGGGCCGTGGTTGCCGGTAGCTCACCTTCTACTACCTCGGTACGTATTAGCGCTAAAATCACTGGAATTTCTCCTTTTCAAATGGGGGTAAAATGGAATGGTTTATATAGCATATTGGTACTATTGGCCTTAGATTTTTTTCTGCTTGTCTTAGTGTAATGGAAAGGGGGCATAAAGAATTGAAAGGGAGATAAGCGCTATTTTTTATCATTAGCAGAGAGCACTATTTGAGGTTTTCTATAAGAGAAAACAATATTTATGATAAAAAAATAATATTAATTTATAACCAGGCTTGAATTTCTCACCATTAATCTACATTTAATCTGAGCTTATTATACCAAATAATACAATACTGGATATACAAGCTAAGTCTCAGCCTATGCCTTATTTATTTTTAATAGCTTGCGCTGATATTGGAATTTTTCATTGCTTTCACAGGTCTTGTAAACAACATAATGGTCTTAGCAAAGATTTTTGTAGTTTTAACTATCGATATAACAATAAAGGAATACAAATGAAGCATAACCTCATTACCTCAAGCCTTACTGCTTTTTTTCTCATGGCAGGTGCTACTGCAACCTCGAGTGCAAGTGCAAATGACAAAAAAATTGAAGCAAATGATTTAGTTGAAATGTTCGAAAAGCTAGGTGGAAAACATCCAGGCTATAGAAAAGCACATGCTAAGGGTCTATGTGCCTCTGGCACTTTTGTGCCTACGCCCAATAAGCACTTTACCGGATCCGCCTTGTTATCAAACGGTGTATTACCGGTATCTATGCGCTTTTCAGTAGGTGGTGCTAGCCCAAGTAGTAATGAGAAAGCACCTGGTACGCGTGGTATGGGCATGCAAATTCAACTACCTGATGGCGCTTTACATACTTTTACCGGTAACAACTTCCCCGTATTTGCCGGCAAAAATCCAGAAATTTTTCATGGCTTTTTATCGACTTTACTGCCTGATGAAAATGGCAAATCTGACCCCGCTAAAACCATGGCATTTGTCCAACAGAACCCTAGCTTACAAGCTCACGTTATGTGGAATCAAAACGCTAAAACAGCCGCGTCATTCGCCAATACTGAGTTTTTTGGTTTGCACACCTTTTACTTTGACCAAGCCAATAAACAACAAACTAAATTTCGCTGGAATATTAAGCCAAACTTAGGGGTAAAAACACTAGAAAAAGCTGAGGCTGATAGCATGCCAACTCAGTTTTTAGCTGATACTTTTGCGCAACAACTTAAAGATGAAACCGTTAGTTTTAGCATTATGGCGAGCTTAGGTGAAGCAAAAGATAGCGACATTGACCCCTCGCAACAGTGGCCTAGTGAACGTCCTCAAGTGACGCTTGGCACGGTAACCGTTAAAACAAGTGGTGGCGATGCCTGTAATAATACTAACTTTGATCCTAATGTAATGTCGGCAGGCTTTACGCCAAGCGCTGACCCTATATTAAGAATGCGCTCACCTGCTTATGCTATCTCTTTTGGTAAAAGATTGAGTGGTCAATAAATAATTTTCTAAGTATTAAAAGCGTTTATTACCAAATCGCTGTACTGAGAAATGAATGAAGGGGGTAGTTTACGCTACCCCCTTTTTACTCTTGAAACTTAATACTCAAAAGCAAAGGATGATAGCTGCTTTTAAATAAATTAAAAGCAGCTATAAAAAAGACAAAATGTGTCTTTTGAAGTTGAGTGAGAGTTGAATGAAAATTGAAAGTGACTTAGTCAACTTAACCCGAACTTAACATTATATTTCAATACGAATGCTACATTTACATATAACTACAAGTTATTACAAAATATAAAAGTAATGCTTTTATATTATATGAGACAATGATATTAACAACTGAGATCTACATCTAGTGAGCTATTAACATGAGCTATGAAATAGGTTTCTAGATAAATTATCTTCATAAATGAATAAGGAAACAATAACGTGTCTACACCTACACTTTTTTCGACGACAACATTCGCTAAAAAACCCCTCAAGAATCGTTTCGTTCTTGCCCCGTTAACTCGCGGTCGTGCAGGTCCAACTCGCGTGCCTAATGAATTAATGGCAGAGTATTATCAGCAGCGCAGTACTGCTGGCTTAGTGATGGCAGAAGCGACCGCTATATCTAAAGAAGGCAATGGTTGGGTAAATTCACCAGGCATTTATACCCAAGAAATGGTCGAGGGTTGGAAAACAATTACTGAGCGCGTACATCAGCAAGGCAGTCAAATTATTCTTCAGCTTTGGCATACAGGACGAGCATCTCACAGTGATTTTCATGACGGTGAATTGCCACTATCAGCTTCAGCAGTAAAAATTAATGGCGATCAAATTCATACCCCTGAAGCCAAAAAAGACTATGAAGTGCCACGCGCTATGACAGTGCAAGATATCAAAAGAACAGTTGAAGACTTTCGTAAAGCCGCTGAAAATGCAAAAGCAGCAGGCTTTGATGGCGTTGAAATTCATGCCGCAAACGGCTATCTCATTAATCAATTTCTTGATGCTAGCACCAATCTGCGTGACGATGAATATGGCGGTAGCATTGAAAATCGTACGCGCTTTTTAAACGAAATACTTGAAGCGGTATTAACGGTATGGCCTGCGGAGAATGTTGGCAGCAGAATTTCACCCAATGGCATATTCAATGATATGGGCTGTGATGACTACAGAGAATTATATACCCATGTTATAAAGCGTTTTACTCATTACCAGCTTGGTTTTGTACATATTATGGATGGTTTAGCTTTTGGTTTTCACGAACGTGGCGAGCCAATGACACTGGAAGATTTTAGAAGTTTATATCATGGCCTTATTATCGGTAATTGCGGCTACGACCAGTCAAAAGCTGAAACGGTAATTGGTTCAGAAAAAGCTGATCTGGTGGCTTTTGGTCGCCCCTATATTGCTAACCCAGATTTACCTCAGCGTATGCTTAATGACTGGCCATTGGCGCCATCTGACGATGCCAGTGATTGGTATGGCGGCGGCGCTGAAGGTTACACTGATTATGAGACTTACAAGTCTGCTTAGATTTAC
>NZ_JBLIEK010000130.1:0-8893 GCF_047632995.1 Psychromonas sp. | reverse complement strand
ACTTATATAAGTAATGAACTCGGCTTTTGCATGGATTTAGGCATTATTAGAATAATCAGGAGGAATTATGAATAGAAACACCCTAGTGTTTATTGTTCTCTCCATAGCTTTCGGGCTCGGAGCAGTATTAATAGCAAGAAATTGGCTGGCAGAAAATAAACCCGAAAATGTAACTGCGGGGCAAGTCGCTGCTTTTACAGTTAATGCCGAGCTACCCACCGGCGCTATTTTAGACCCGAAATATATAGTCTCTACAGTAATCCCCGAAAGCTTGGTTACTGAAGGTACAATTACTGACAGAAAGCAATTACAAGAGATGGTCGTTAAGCAAAGACTTTTTAAAGGCGATATTCTCAGGCAGGAAAGGTTAGTTAAAAAAGGGGAAGGCAGTTCGTTGGCAAGCCTGATTGGTAAAAATATGCGCGCCGTTTCCATAAGGGTAAATGATGTGGTGGGGGTTGCTGGATTTTTACTGCCGGGAAACAAAGTGGATGTTTTAAGCACCCATCAAACTAAAGATAAAAATGCGTCGACTGAGGTCATTCTCTCGAATGTAAAAGTATTAGCAATTGATCAAAAAGCCTCTGATGATGAAAATAAACCGCAAATAGTGAGAGCCGTGACGCTTGAATTAGATTTACAGCAAGCTGAACTCTTAATGAATGCCAGAAGCCGGGGAGATATTCAATTAGCGCTTAGAAACCCCAACGAGCAAACAGAGGCTATCGACGAACAAACTGCGCTAGAAGAAGCTCCTGCCGATACACAGCTAACTGCTGTTAAAGAAGATTCAGCCGTTAAAGAAACTGTTATTGATACGGCATTAGCAAAAACGGCTTCAGTAAATGTGCCCCGAATAGTTAAAAAAAGCCAGAAGGTTGAAGTTATCCGCGGGGTAAAAAAAGAGTCGATACAATTACGAACAAACGATAAAGGACTACAAAAATGAAAATTAAACAAATAGTAGTACCCTTTTTTAGCAGCATAATATTTATTTTATCTTTGTGCTTTACCGTCACGATCGCTTATGCCGGCGGACCGGCTATGAAAGAGAGCAACACAGAGAAAATACCTATTTTTAAGTCGCGGAACTTTGAAATGAAAGATGATATGTACCGCGTATCAATAGGCAATCCTGATATAGCCGATATTTTGATTTTAAGGGCTGATGAACTTTATATAGTCGGTAAAACGTTGGGAACAACCAACGTTATGGTTTGGGATGAAAATGATAAAATTATAGATATCATCAATGTAGAAGTGACCCATGATTTAAACAGTTTACGCGAACGGTTTTATCATTACTTACCCGATGAGAAGATAGGTATTGAGTCATCGCAGCGCCAATTAGTGTTAAGCGGGGAAGCTTCTTCGTTGGAAAAGATGAACTTGGCGCTTGAACTGGCTCGCGGTTACTCAGATGCAGCATCTGCAGGGAAAGGAAAAAGTGAAGTATTAAATATGATGTCCGTGGGCGGTGGTCATCAGGTTATGCTTGAAGTCACTGTCGCAGAAGTTCAAAGTGAAATAGCTCGCCGACTAGATTCCAAGATGCTTTTAGCTTTCGATAGCAGTAGCGGGGGCGGTGGAATTATCAATGGCGGTGATCTTTTTAGTTCACTGGGCGCTGCCGCGGGAATTGATAAAGGTATTTTTGGTAGCTACCTGAGCGGTAATACATTGTTTAATTTTGCTTTTGATATTGCCAAACAACATGGTTTAGCGAAAGTATTGGCAGAGCCCAATATTACGGCGCTGAGTGGTCAGCAAGCCCAGTTTTTATCCGGTGGTGAATTTCCAATTCCGGTACCCAATCAAGATGGTGTCACTATCGACTATCGGGAATTTGGTGTCGGGGTTACCTTTGTGCCCACTGTGTTAGATTCGGGTAAAATAAATTTAAACCTGAAAGTGATGGTCAGTGAATTAAGCACCGCAAATACGCTTTCAATTACTGGTGTGGCGACTGATTCCAGTTATATTGTGCCTTCCCTTGTTAAAAGAACAACATCAACCACAGTTGAGCTAGGTGATGGTCAAACCATCGCTATTGGCGGCCTGATCAGTGACAACTTAAGAGAAAGTGTCGATAAAATACCGGGTTTGGGAGATATCCCTGTTCTTGGGCAACTTTTCCGCAGTCAGGAGTTTGTTAAAGGTCAAACTGAATTGGTCATTATGGTAACACCAAGGCTTATTCGTCCATTCAATAAAAAAGGTCTTGCTTTGCCTACCGATAATTTTGTTGAGGCATCGGATATGAGTTTCTACTTATTAGGAAAAATGACCGAGCGAAAAACAGGGGACACAGAAGATAAATCACCGAATCAAGTGGAGGATATTGAACATAACCTATTGCCGGATAATGGTGGAACTCAAGAAAAATATGGTCATGAATTAAGTACAGATAAAACCGAGGGCTAACTCATGAAACTAATTAAACATTCAATCGCTATAATATCATTAACAATTGCTATTTCAGCTTGCAGTGTCAATCCTGAATATGGAATATCAGGCGCTTATGCAGATATTAACCAGATGCAGATTTTAGACCCTATGGCGCCCGAAAATAATAGTGGTGTAGTCAATTCGTTAGAAGGGAATCTGGCTAAGAAGGTAATAACAGGCTATCAGTCAGCGACTTATTCAGCGAAAGAGGGGCGTGTTGTTCCTACACTAGAATAGAGGGCTGTGAATAAACTGGAAGGAGATTATTATGGCGAGTTATATCAACTGCAAACTTGGGCAACCGCTGAAAAAACAGCAGGGTAATATCTTAGTCATGTTTACTATTGGGTTATTTGTTTTAATTGCAATGGCTGCATTGGCGATAGATGGAGGTCATCTGCTGTTAAATAAAAGCCGTCTGCAGAATATCGCCGATGCAGCGGCCCTGCATGCAGCAAAAACCTTAGATGAAGGTGGCAGCCACCAGGATGCTAGAGTGGCAGTTATTGAAATAATAGGGTTGAATCTTGCGCATAATGATAATTTTGAAATTAAGGACGCGCTGCTTTTACCTGCTCTTAATAGTGTCCCTAATGCTCCGCAAGTTACCACACAGATTAATGTTGATTTTTCAGAGCGGCCCGATCCTTTTATTCATTCGACCAGTGATGATGCAGATTATGTCAAAGTTGAGGTCCTTAACCTAAATTTAAACAACTTTCTCGCCAATATAATGGGTTTTTCAAAACGGGTCTCTGCTACGGCTTTAGCGGGAAAATCACCAGCTATAACAGATTGTCCAGCCAATATATTACCGCTAGTCATGTGTAGCGATCCGGATGGTTCCGATGGTGATGACTATGCTTTTGGATTGCCATTAAATGATTTATATCTGTTAAAAATAACGCCAGATACCGACACTCCCATAGGGCCTGGGAATTTCCAATTACTGAATTTTCCGGGCAATGACCAGCTGAAGGAACTGCTGGCTGGCGGAGTTAATAACGATATTTGTGAGGTTAATTCGACAACCATAGGTGATTATGTGACAACTAAGCCGGGGAATACTGTCGCTATAGCAAAGGGTATGAATACGCGATTTGGCATATACAAAGGAGAGTTTTCGCAGGCAGATGATGAACTTAACTATCCGAGAGATTGGAATACCTGTCGGGGCCCCTTTATAGAGTTAGATGCCAGTGGTGCAATTCCGACTGCAACTGAAGAAACTGCATATCACCATGATCAATATCAGGCGGATATTGAAAACGGTTCAGGTTATTGCCCTTCTGACTTCTCTGATGGTGATGGTGATATTGATACTGGCATTCAGAATGGATCTGAACGACGAATCTTCAATATTTTCGTTGCAGACTGTTCGGAGGGAGGCAGTGGAACAACTGATCTTTATAATCCGAAAATTGGTTGTTTTTTCTTAACGCAGGAGATGCTCCAAACAGGGCTGGATGCTTATATCGTGGGTGAATTAATTAAAGAGTGTTCCGGAGAAGGGACCACTGATGGAACCGCTGAAGACAATCCCGGGCCCCATAAAATAGTGCTTTATCATGTGCCAGATAGCAGTGATTCGTAGGAGGGGGTATGTTTAACTTAAAAAAAAATCAACAAGGGTTAGCGGCTATAGAGATGACCTTAGTAATACCCATTTTGCTGCTGTTATTCTTTGCGACAGCTGAATTTTCGCGGCTGCTCTATCAATATAATGCCTTAACTAAGGTGACAAGAGATGCATCGCGGTACCTTGCTAGTTTTCCGACACAAACTGCAAATGCAGAAAAACTCCTGAAATTTGGAGATTTGACTAGTGAGACAGAAATATTACCTAATTTAGCAGCGGAAGCGACGGACTTTGATATTGATATTGCTGGTGAGTTTACAACAGTAACCGTCATTTACTACTGGCAACCAATATTTTGGAGTAGGTTACCCTCTTTTGTGAGCGATACCAGTTTTGACTTATCTTTCCCGCTAGTCACCAGTTATACAATGAGGAGACTTCAATGAGGTACAAAAATATAAAAGGAGTCTATAGCGTTGAGTTTTCAATCGTTGCCGCACTGTTTTTTATTCTTTTTTTTGCGGTCATTGAAGGCGCCAGACTCATGTATACCTGGAATGTATTGACTGAAGTTACCCGGCGTGGCGCACGTTTGGCAACTGTATGCCATATAACAGACACAGCGCCATTTTCACCTGTATCGGATCAGGTTTTTAAAGCTGCAACATTTGCAGACGATGCGCTTATTCCAATAAGTGATGCGCCTAATGTGAATGTTACAATTAGCTATTTAGGTTTCGCGGGTGCACCCGCCTCCTCTTTTTCTGAAATTCGTCTTGTACGAGCCGAAATTAAGGATTATCAGCACAGATTGTTAATTCCATTTTTCTCTATCACACTCAATTCGCCTAGTTTTTCAACGACATTGCCAGCTGAAAGTCTTGGCGTGACAAGATTTGGGTTTACCGATTGTAATGAAATTTAACTTGTAGGTGTGTTTATTATGGAAAGAAATTTTTTAAAAATATCACCCATAGCAAAAGAAGCAACAGACACATCTTCCCGCTCTATTGCTAGGGGGGAATTAAATATCTCATTCCCTTTTGTGGTGAATAGCCTACTGGTTTGTGCTGATCCGCATCTTAGAGTTCAGGTGGGAGACTGTTTCAATGCAGTCAAAAACTTAATTGTAAAAATGGAGCCTAAAATCACCACTCTCCAGAGTGAAATTCATATTGTACTCTTGGTTTACTGTAATGATGAGCAACAAATTTTTGCCGATATGGAAAAGTCGGCAGCGCAAAATATTCCGACCATATTAATTGGCGATAATATATCCCCTACAGTGATGCGCAAGGCGTTTCAATACCAAGTGAAAGATTTCATTCCTTTAGAGCATGTCAGTGATGAAATTGGTCCCGCCCTATCAAAATTAGTTGATCAAATTTCAGCTAAGGTAAAGATGGCACCAGTGGTGAGTATTATTAATGGTAAAGGAGGCTCTGGGGCAAGTTTTATTACCGATTGCATAGGTCAAGTTTACGCCCAACAAAGCAATGATAATGTGGTTTTATTTGATGCTGATTTTCACCATGGTAGTTTGGCTGATTCTCTTGGTGTAGAGCCGGAATATTATCTTACCGATGCATTAAAAGAGGTCCAGGAACTCGATGCTATGGCGATTAAATCAATGATGTGCACCACTGGGAATTTGAGTTTGCTGCCAGTTAAACCCTATTCTCATCTCTCTGATTTAGTTAATATCACCCCTGAGAATATAAGCCTTTTAGTCAATAAGATCCGTTTAAGCTACCCGTTGCTTATTGTCGACTTTTCCAGAGGATTAGAGCTGCATAGTTTACCAATACTTGATATATCTGATGTTATTTTAGTGGTCGTACAGCAAAATATAGTCAGTATTCGAGAGGCTAGGGCATTAGTGTCAGAAATAAAAATCCGCATGGGAATACAACCGCAGCGAATTCATTTAATAGTGAATCGATTTTCAAGTAAGCATAGCAGCATTAGTGTTGCAGAAATAAAAAAAGCGGTTGGTATCGAATCTGCGCTGGTTATTCATAACAATTATGAGCTTGCGAATGCCTGTACCGACTTAGGCAAGCCTTTGTCACAGATTCATAATTCAAAACAGATAAAGAAAGATATTGAAAAAATAATATCTGAATTTTTACCTGTTCCGATTAATAAAAAAGAACGCACTAGGGGTTTTTGGTCGCGCTTTTCGTTCAGTTCTAATAAGGAATAAATAATGGAATCCTTACAACAAACAAAGCAACCGAAATATGATGTAATCAACAAGCAAGATCTTGAAATAAAACAAGAAACTTTTGCAAAGCTGCTGAAAATGTTGGATTTGTCGGTTCTGGAAACGCTCGATGAGCATACTGCTAAACAGCAGATTACGGAAATATGCCATCAGTTGCTGAATCAAATATCCCGGCCGTTAAACTTACTCTCTCGGCAAAAAATCATAAAATTAATTATTGATGAGGTATTAGGTTTAGGACCATTAGAAACCCTGTTAGCAGATTCAACTATTTCAGATATTTTAGTGAATAATTTTGACAGCATCTACGTAGAACGCTTTGGCAAGCTAGAGAAAGTCCCCGTGACTTTTTATGATAACAGGCACCTGCTCAATATTATTGACCGCATCGTATCGAGCGTCGGTCGAAGGATTGATGAATCATCACCCATGGTAGATGCGCGCCTGCAGGATGGATCGCGTGTTAATGCCATTATTCCTCCTCTCGCATTAGATGGTCCCTGTTTATCCATTCGCCGTTTTACCGTTGATAAGCTAACTTCGGAGCAACTTATCGCCTACGGCTCTATGAGTAAAGAAATTGGAGAGTTTATCAATGCCATTGTCTTAGGTAAATTAAATGTACTGATATCAGGGGGGACTGGGAGTGGTAAAACAACACTCCTGAATATTTTATCAGGTTATATTCCAGAATCTGAACGCATTATTACCATTGAAGATTCCGCCGAATTACAACTTCAGCAACCCCATACCGTGCGGCTTGAAACACGCATTGCCAATATTGAAGGTAAAGGGGAAGTGTTACAGCGAGATTTAGTGAAAAACAGTTTACGGATGCGCCCGGATCGTATCATTATTGGTGAGGTCAGGGGCGCGGAGGCAATTGATATGCTTGCGGCGATGAACACTGGACATGAAGGCTCTTTAACCACCTTACATGCGAACAATCCGAGGGATGCATTAGGCAGAATGGAAAATATGGTCTGCATGGCTGGATTTGATATGCCAATTCATAATATTCGCGCCCAAATTGCATCGGCGATTGATGTTGTTATTCAACTGCAACGACAAGAAGATGGCTGCAGGCGCATAACCAGTGTGCAGGAAATTAACGGCATGGAGGGGGATGTCATTACCATGTCTGAAATTTTTAAATTTGCAAGAAAAGGTAAAGATGCGGATGGGAATATTCTTGGCGACTATCTGGCCACTGGCGTTATTCCTAATTTCAATAACCAGCTTAAGTTAAAAGGTATTAATCTACCGAACTCTATTTTTGGTGCTGATTTTAATATGGCGAAATTTTAGGAGGCTATATGAGTAATGAATATTGGTTTTTAATATTAATATTTGCAGCCGTAATTTTTTTATCCCAGTCTCTACTGGTCTCAGTTTACAGTCCGCAACGGACTAAAACTCGGTTATTAAAGAAGCACCTTAAAGGGATTTCCGATGGTGAAACAGCCCAGCAGGTAGATTTAGTGCTTAATAAAAAACTGGAAAAACTTCCTAGTTTGTTTCGCTTTTTAGAAGAAATTGAATTTGTAAAGGATCTTACTTATAAACTGCAGTTAGCGGGCTATAAAATATTCGGTCATCAATATCTTTTTTTTGCTTTATTTACTGCGCTTGCTTTTGCACCTTTAGTTTGGTATTTCACATCAGACCCTCTTTTTGTACTTTTCAGTGTTGTACTGGTTTTCTTTGCATTTAAAATTAAATTAAATAGAGATATAAATAATCGCCTTGAAAAGATTGAAGAGCAGTTCCCTGAGGCGTTGGATGTTCTTAAAAGAGGGTTACAGGCAGGTTATGCCTTCTCCGAGGCGTTAAAACTTGTTTACGAAGAAACCCAAGGGGATTTATCTAAAGAATTTTATATTTTATTTAATCAAATTAATTTCGGTACTGATGTGCGGACATCTCTCTTATTATTTGTGCAACGGGTACCTATCACATCGGCAATGGCATTTGCCAGTGCAGTGAGTATTCAAAAGGAAACTGGCGGTAACTTGGCTGAAAAAATTGAAACACTTTCTAAAGTTATTAGGCAGCGATTCAAGTTTAAGCGTCGGGTTAAAACCCTTTCAGCTGAAGGTCGACTTTCTGCATGGGTGCTAGTGTTGACCCCTTTTGTACTTTTTGCTGTGTTATACCTAAGTTCCCCGTCATATGTTACAACATTGACCAGCAGTCCTGAGGGAATAGGTTTATTAAAATGGGGCGGAATGGGGATGTTATTAGGTATTTGGTGGATAAGTAAATTGATAAAAATCGACTTATAAAAAAAGAGAAATGTATGGACTATATACTGGCTTTAATTAATAGTTTTGTTAAAAACCCGCAAACTGCAGAATGGATATTTTATCTGATTGCAGCCACTGCCGGGGTCACTTTTGCGATCTCATTGAGCTTACTTTTTTCAGGGATCTATTCACCGGTTAAATCGAAATTACATAAAATAGCTAATGAGGGGGAGCCTGAGTTCAATGGCTCTTTTAATAAATCATTAGAGCATACGTTAGGAAAACTACCTTTTATAGAGCGACAATTTTCGGGTGATGAACAAACCAGACGTTTATTAATCCATGCCGGTTTTCACTCGCAAAATTCATTAAAGATATATAACTCCTTGAAAT
>NZ_JBLIEK010000129.1:0-8971 GCF_047632995.1 Psychromonas sp. | reverse complement strand
TATTTACTAAAACCTTTTCTTTTTACTGGTTTGAAAATTAAAATTCAACTCATATGACTTTATAAGAAATAATGTTGGAAGGTGTGTCCCAGGTCCACTTTATTTTTTGATACAAAGCGTTTCTATCAGTCTCAATTGCTCTTCAGACAAATCCTCTCGCCATTTTTCAATTGAACCAGCTTGCATTGTATCTTGAAAAAAAGATTTAACCTCATCACATTCACTCAATCCCATAAATGAGAATAACGCGTGTACATCAACGTTTTTTGTGGCTAACCTCTCATAATTAAGCACTAACACGTTTTCTTTATCGATAAATTGACTCACAAACTGAGTGAAGTCATTACTACGATGACATTCTGTTTGAATTATTTTTTTGGTGTTTGTACTTGTTGCCACAGTATTGACCAAGGTGGTGTCCCGTTTATCGTGCCATTTTAAAATGGATGCAATACGGTCTTTAGGATCACGGTCAATAAACACAACTTTCAGATTGGTTTGTTTGTTAATAGCGGACACTAGGCCTTGTTGATATTTTTTACCTTGCTGGAAAATAGACTTATTTCCTATCAAAGAATAATGTGATGACTGCACTGAAGGTTTAGTATTGTTACCACCGAGACTGCTAACTAAGTGTTCATGTTGTCTTAGTGATTCGTAATAAAATGCAGCCAATCGATATCGATTTTTCTCTTGAATAAAGGGCTCAATGATTGATTCATAGCTGACATAAGCTTGAGGATGCTGATTAATCCAGGATTGTGTAATAGAAGTGCCACTGCGAGGTAAGCCTACCAATAAGAACGGTGTGGCAGCTTCAAGTCTCACCAAAGCCTCTTGAAACGTTCTTGGCGCGAAATGGATGCCCAACAATGACAAATATTTAGCCTTGAGTCGACGCTTTATAAATTGCATGTATATCCCTTAACTATTCACTATCAACTTTGTATACAGGTCGATATATTTATTCGTCATCATTTCTAGAGAAAAGTGATTTTCTATGTGCTGGCGATTGAATGTTTGCATGGCTGAACGCAAGTTGGAGTCTGCAGTCAGTTGTTCTATTTTTTGCACAAACATTTCTACATTATCGAGCTCGCATAAATAGCCGCCTTTGCCGTCAACCACCAACTCAGGCATTGAGAAGCAGTCTGTTGTAACCACTGGCATTCCGCAGGCCATTGCCTCTAGGGTCGTTAAACTTAATCCCTCTAATCGGGTAGGGAATAGAAAAATATCACAGTAGTTGTAATACTCGAGTAATTCACTCTGGGATAACTTGCCAATGGATACTATGTTGTCGGTTTCAGCAACATTTTTATCCTGCAGGCCGGTCGTGGTAAATAAAACGAAGTTACTGCCCAATTGTTTCATTATTTTAGGTAATAAATCGGCGCCTTTACGTTGGCTAAAATTACCGACAAACAGTAATTTAATTTTACCTTTACCTTTTGCATTTAAATCTTTAATCGGGGTTTTGATAAAAAACTGATCGGTATCTATGCCATTTTGAATAGCGATTGCCTTTTTACCAAAACACTGTTCGACCTTGTTTGCACTATATTGGCTGACGGCTGTTATCGCTTGTGCATTATCAAATGCCATACGTTCATGTTGATAGACTATCTTGTGAAACACTTTTTGCGGCAGCCCTTTGTAAGGTGTTACAAGAGGGTCATGCACGACTAAGTGCTCAGTGGTGACATGGGGAACGTCATCTTTATAGAATCCGGCGCCTGTCCAACTATTGGTGTGGATGATATCAGCACCATTTGATTTAAACTTCGATCTCAGTAGATAAGGATAATGCTGAAAATGCTTAGGAAACATCTCAACTTCGGTATCTATACCTTTACTCTCGAGTTGCCGCGCTATATTCATCGTCCAAATATCACTGCCTGAGCCTGCAAACGTGTAGGGGAAACTAATTTTCATATAGATTATCTCCCACTTTTCAATATTTTGAACAAGTCATAAAAATTCAAATATTTAACACACAGTTTAGTTAGCACTTTAGGTATTGGTTTTCGTTGCAGGTTATAGGCATTGACCGCCAACGAAATTCGCTGAGAGTGGTTCATTAATGTGCGGTACTTAGCTAGGTAAAGCCGATACCCCTGCAACGTACGTTTAGGGCTAGTGATGCGTTCTTTTTCGTGATCGGTGTGCATAATATAACTTCGCACAAAAATACGTCTGGCTGGACCAAGATGACATATCAGGTTAGTAAAAAAATCGTAGTCTTGCCATGCTGGAAAACGTTCATCAAACAGCAAGTTATTATCTAGTAGATCTTGTTTTTTAACGAAAATTTGATTGCCCACACAGTTGCGTCTAAAAATACGGTTTTTGTCTATTACTTTCTGATAATAACGACTGGGTATGAGTTTTTCGCCATCGTAATTATTGAACAAAGAGCAAAGAAATGCGTCGTTTGGACGGTAAGCTTCAACAAATTGTTTGATCCTGTCAGGTGTGAAACGGTCATCATCATCGAGTCCAGTGATGAATTCGCCATTGGATGCAAGAATCGCTTTGTTTCTGGCATGGCATGCGCCGTTTGACGTTTCAGAACGGATATAAATAATATTGTCATGTTGTTTGCAATAAGCATGCATAAATTCTGGGGTGTTATCGGTTGAACCATCATCACTGACAACGACTTCAACGTTAGGGTAGTCTTGACTAAGTACCGAATCAATCGCACGTTTGAGCATAACGGGGCGGTTTTTAGTGGGTATATATACGCTTACTTTAGGCAGTATCTGTACATCTACGTCGCTCATAATTTGTCTGTACCTTTTAGAACATTCATCATTTATCGCTCGGTTCTAATGCCAAGGCCAATCAGCAAGGACAGTTTAAGATACAGCCGGTATAACTTGTTATGCCACGCTATTGAGACCGCCTTTAAGATATGGCTCCAAGGAAGCCCATGAGTCTTTCTTCTGTCTAAGCATGTGCGCAAAGCGTGGAACGGCGGTAATGCGTCTTCAATCAATACTTTTAAACTAAACTGTTTATCCATATTGGTATCGACTTGGCGCAATTCATAAAAGCCACCCACTACACGTCTCGCTTTTTTTCTAATTTGTGCAATGGAATCTCTAGCGGGATGTTTGACCGTGGCGTTTTCGCCAAAAACCATTTTAAATCCTTGGGATGTGGCTCTTCTGGTAAACTGGTAATCCGCACCTGAAAAGGTGTCTTCTTCAAATATACCCGCTTGTTTTAACGCTTCAATTTTAATTAACAAGTTTGCTGTGACAGATCTACCAAGAGCCGCATTTTCTTTTTGTGGAAAAGCTAAAACCGACTCAAAAATTTCGACCCAATTCGGTTTTTTAGATGGATGTTCAAAAAATATATCGACGTTTCCTGCGACTAAAGAAATCTCTTCATTTTGTAAAAGCGCCACGCCATTTTTTAGCCAATCAGGGGAGGGGATACAATCTGAATCCGTGAACGCCACTATTTGACCATTAACGTACTGTAATGCTTTATTTCTTGCCGCGTATGAACCAGGCTTCATCTCTACTATCTTTTGAACATTTTGATATTGTTCAATGATACTGTCATCAAATTTCGTAGAGTTATTATCTGCCACAATAATCTGGATACTTCCGCTGTAGCTTTGTTCTGCAAGGGCCTTTAAACAGAGCGTTAAACGTTTGTAATCGTTAAATACGGGCATAATGACCGTAACTTTGGGTTGCCATTCCATCAAATATTTTCCGATTGTACTGAACATAGCTTTTTGTAAACTGTCATTGTGTCATCAGCAACACGTTCCCAGTTGTAATAGTCTACAGCCAGTTTTCGACAATTAGCACTATATTGCTCTCGCGTTGTAGAGTCCCATGTGGCGATTTCATTTATCTTGGCTACCCATGCTTGAATATCGTCATGGGGTAACAGAAACCCCGTTTTCTGGTCAATAACGGCACTGGTCAGCCCTTCAATGTTTGATGCAATAAGCGGTATGCCTTGCACCGATAATTCCGTTGCAACCAAGCCAAAGCCCTCAACATCGGTTTGATTGATACTCAGCTGGTTTGGCATAACGGCTAAACAGGTTTGACTCTTCAATTTAGCAAGCACCTCATCTGAAGCGTAACCCACTAAATTGACTCGCTCTTTATTTTCTAGACCATCTTGTTCACTTTTGTCCCAAGTTTTACCAACAACAACAAACTCAAACTTTTTATCTAACAGTGGTAGTACATTTTCTGCAAACCAACGTGCGCCTTTGCGCACAACTAAGCGGCCAAGAAATAGGATTTTGTATTGGTGTTCATTCGTATCTATCGCGGGGAGCGCCGTATTTACGCCCAGTGGAATGACAGAAACAGGCGTGAGTTTTTTCTCTTTACAAATTTCGCCGGTATTCTCACTATTGACAATAAACTCATCAGCAATGGGCAAGCGACTGATTAAGTACTGATATATCTGATAAATGCCAGCTAATATACCGGGTCTATTGCCAAATAAAATATCGAGTCCGTGGATCATAATCACCACTTTAGTTTTCCTGGCGAATAACTTACTGATCAAACCAAGCGGTGCCAAAACAAAATCGCCTATATGAATCACATCAAAACTTCGACCATGTCGCAATACAAACCAAGCACTTTTAACTAAGAATAAAAGCATGGAAAACAGGCTGGGTGGGCCACCGTCTTTTTTACCTGCCAGGGCTAATATCTTGAGTTTTAGCTCATCTTTCAATACCTGAGTTAACTCATAGCTATAGGTTTCCATACCTCCCACAGCTGGTGGCCATTTTCTAGTAATAAAGAGCACGCGTAAATTGGCAGTGTTTTTCATCTTTTTACTGATCTTTCTTATCATCGAGTTGTGACAACTCAATACGTCTTACTTTTTCAAGAGTCTGTTCAATCAACATGCGATTAAAGTTTATCAAATCAGCCACCAAAGCAATTAAGAATGAAATAAAGCCTAATATAGTGAACGTTCCGCCTAGGATTAAGGATTGAATATGGCCATTACCTTCCCCAGTAAAATAATAAAAAAGAAAACGTAAAATAGGAAATGCACCTAGTATGGAGAGGGTTACACCAATAAAAAAGAACACCCTAAGTGGTTGGTACATGGCGTACATACGCACTATGGTCGTCAGTTGTCTTTCAATGAACTTAGGGATACTTGTAAATAGCCTTGATTCGCGGGTTTTACCATTAGTCTCAACCGGCACAGAAGCGACAGCCATATGCTTTTTACCGGCCTGAATGAGTGCTTCAATGGTATAACTAAACGGAGAGACTATATTCAACTGCAATGCTGTTTCCCTGCTGTAAGCTCTAAATCCACTTACTGCATCGGGCACATTTACACCCGATAGCGTTTTTACTACATAACTACCAAAGCGTTGTAAAAACTTTTTAAGCGCAGAGAAATGAGCTACCTTGCCTGTGTTGCGATCACCCACCACTAAATCGGCTTTGCCATCGAGTATGGGTTGAATAAGTTTTGGTATATCCCACCCAGCATATTGATTATCGCCATCGGTATTAACGATGATGTCTGCACCGCGTTTTAGACATTCATCTATGCCTTTTCTAAAAGTACGGGCTAATCCACGGTTATTCTTATTGATAATAATGTGATCAACACCTAACGCTTTAGCAACCTCAATCGTTTTATCCGTTGAACCATCGTCAATGATCATGATTTCTACTTGGTCGACGCCCGGGATAGTTTTGGGTATATCATTAAACGTGGCCGGTAGGGTTAATTCTTCGTTATAACAAGGGATTTGAACAATTAGTTTCATTTTATATATTCCAACTTTAAGGCGTTTTCGGCAGTAACATTAAATAATAATATATCTTCTTTGTCTAAGGCCTCTTCTACTGTTGCTTCTGCTTTTGATACTAAATAATTATCTTGGGGCAATATTTTTAACATTTGACTAATCATGTTCAAGTACATGTACGAAATGGGCATGCCCGGGTTTGACGATACCACTTCATAATTAGCATGCTGTTTTAAACTTTCGAGCGTGGGATATTTGATTGTGTAGCGCCGATTATAATAGAGATAGCGATTTTTATTGATTAAAACGAGTCCGCCATTTTGGGTGAAATTAGGGTTGTTTTTGGTCACCCCTGATTTTGACTCATATATCACGACATCTTCAAAAGTGAGTTGTTTAAACTCACCAAATTCTTGTAGTTTTGTAAAGTAGGTACAGGTAGCTTTGTCGCAATAAATGGTCTGCGCTGGCATTTCATTTAATGTACTTTGAGTATCGTTGTAGGCTAACGCATATTCTTGGCTGATATCATTTAAAGGTATACACGCAACCATTGATAGTAGCAGCGCCGATAGCCATATTGAGGGTTTGAATTTAGCACTTATCCAATTTTTATTTTGCGCTGTGTAGGCAATCATTAGACTAATAAATGGCAGTAACATAATTAGGTATCTGTCTAAGTGCGATTTGGTTTTTAAATCTCCAGTCATGAAGAAATTTAAAAGATTCTTCGGGGATGTACCAAATTGTAGCCATATAAAAAAAGCGATAAAAGCAAAAACAAATAGTCCAACAAGATGGTTTTTGTATTTTATAAAGTTTTTGAAGTAGAGAAAACAGCTCCATAAAGCAAAATAAAATAGCAAGCCAAAATTATAAAATGTAATGAACATAGACTTAGGAAACACCCAAAGCTGAGTGCCCCCATGACTTGCAGTTTTTGTAGAGGCGTCTCTGCCACTGGTCAAAATGTCTAATCGGTTAAGTGGGTTTTCTGTTGTGGATACGTAAAAAAGGAGATCTTCTGCAATCATAAAAATGAGTGGCGAGAGCACTAAACATATCCCCAACATATATTGTCGGTTTAATAAAAAGAAAAACGAAAGCCCAGCGAGCACAAATATAATCTCTATCTTGATTAAATATGCCCAGAATAAAAATAGTACCGCTATACCTAAGCTTACCCACTGTATCTGTTGTTGAGCTAGATGGATGTTAGATTTGAGTAGGAAATATATGGCTGTAGATGTTGCCAGTGCAAAAGGCACTTCGGGATAGTTGCTTGAACCAAAGGCAATATTTATGGGTGTTAGCAATACTAATAACCCAGCAAGAAAGGCATACCGTTGGGCAAGTCCAATTTGCATGCCTATTTTGTACAATACTAGAGGCAAAATTAAGAAAGCCATAATGGGAAAGAATGAAGATTGTATTACACCGGTGCCGAATAATTCGAATACAAAATAAACCGGTAATATCAAACCTAATCTAGAGTCATAATGCGTAAAAGGTGTATACATTCCCTCGTGCAAAATTCTCAATGCATTGGATGTTATAACGCTGTCGTCGGTGCCAAGAAAACCATAGTGCTGAGTTGTTCTTATTATTAAACCAACTGCTATTAAAACTATAAGGTAAATAAAATGATTATATGTTTTTTCGGGCGTACTTTTTTCCATAAGTTAATTCTTATTCGTTCCTGACGGTTGACGCTAATTTGAATTTAATAACCCATCTAGATGTATTAATAATACTTATTTTATTAGCGCAGTTTGTAAAAAGTTATAAAGTGTCTAATTTTGACTTTAAAACATACGGAGTAGATAAAATAGTATTGATTTTTCTAATACGTAAATGATCATAATATTTAATAACCAATGGTAATAGATTTGGTTTACGCAAGACAGTGTTAACGACTAAATAGCTAATTAATATACAGAGTAATTGAAATCGATATTAATTTTATATAGACGAGCCATGAAAATTAAATAAGACTATAACTATTTAAAATATTAAGTGGCAAAATATCAATGTGCGGAATATTAGGGACACTTAATTATAATAATTTAACGGATCCGGTGCGTCTTGAATGTATGCGAGATACCATGGAATATCGTGGGCCTGACGATAGTGGAATTTGGGTCTCTGATGATGCTTATTGTGGTTTGGCTCATTTACGTTTAAGTATTTTAGATCCAACTCCTGCAGGGCATCAGCCTCGTATTGAAAATACTGGGCGTTATGTGATTTCCTATAATGGTGAGGTTTATAACTACCTAGAAATCCGTGCCGAATTAGAATTAAAAGGCTATGTATTTGAAACGGGTACTGACACCGAAGTTATTCTGCAAGCCTATGTAGAATACGGTGTTGACTGTTTACATCAATTTAATGGCATGTTTGCCATTGCCATTTACGACACTCAAGCTAAACAATTATTTTTAGCGCGCGACCGTTTAGGTGTTAAGCCTGTTTATTATTATCAAACTCAAGAAGAGTTTATTTTTGCGTCTGAAACCAAAGCTATTTTAAAAGGCCTAGATAAAAAGCCCGATCTTAATTTGCAATTAATCGATAGCTACATGAGCTTCGGTTATATCCCTGGTGAGAACACGCTTCATCAAGGTATTAAACGCTTGATGCCCGGACATTATGCGGTGATAAGTGGCAGTGATATAAAGATAACTGAGTACTGGGATCTGAAATTTGATAATCAAGATGACAAAGGTTTTGATTATTATGTAGATGAAAGTAAAAAGTTACTGGAAAGTGCGATTGACCTTAGATTACGCAGTGATGTGCCACTGGGTATTTTTTTAAGCGGTGGTATTGATTCAAGTGCCGTGGTCGGTTTGTTAGCCGACAAAGTTAAAGAGCCCTTAAAAACATTTTCTATTGGTTATGACTTTGGTAAAGGTTTTGACGAAACACCTTACGCGCAAATTATTGCTGATAAGTTTAAAACTGATCACCATGAAATTAAAATAACGCCGTCGCAATTTAAAGAATTCATTCCTGAATATATTGCCTTAATGGATGAGCCCGTTACCGAAGCGGCTGCGATCTCATTATTTTTTGTGGCTAAATTAGCCAAAGAAAAAGTAACGGTGGCTTTGTCTGGTGAAGGTTCAGACGAAATATTTGCGGGTTACGATTTATATCAATACATGAGTGTATTAGAAAAGTATCGAAATG
>NZ_JBLIEK010000128.1:0-8971 GCF_047632995.1 Psychromonas sp. | reverse complement strand
TTGCGAGTAAACAGCTGTAAGTCGATGCTGAAAAAGAAGCCATATTGAAAAACATCAATCTCAGGCCTGGCAAAAAAACGTCAAACAAAAGGCTATCGCCCACAGCGAGATAAATACCTTGGACTATTCGATGCCTTCCTATTAACATCGTCATGCTAAAGCACAGCTATCAGGCTACGGTGAACCATAGCGCTGGAAAAATCATGTTTTGTAGCACACGCTGGCTGGGTTAAAGAAGTCGAAGTACATAGTAAAACAGGGATGGTTAAAAAATAAGGTCGCAGACAGATTCTACAAGGTCCTTATTTGTCTATTACTCTCAGAATAAGCCCGAACACCATTAAGCGTTCGAATCTTACAATGGCATAAAGAACTATTCCCGATGGGTGAAATGTTTAAGCATTATGAAAAACTATATCTTTAAGTTGGTAAACAGGTCACATCAAAAATGGTAAGAATTGCGACTATCTTAATTCTACTGGCTGCACTTTTTATGCTGTCATCAGCCCCCTGGCTATCTGGGGTGCTCTATTTGTTTTTTTCAATTTTACAGCCGCAATATGTTTGGTTTTGGAGCTTTGATGGGCTGGCCATCTTCAAACTTTCTGCCGGGTTGGCTATATTAGCTTGGCTGGTTAAGGCTGCTAAAGGCGATATAGACTTTAACGTATACAAGCACCCCTTAAACTACGCGTTATTAGTTCTAACTGTCTTTTTCAATTTATCAAATCTCTTTTCATCCTATAATTCAGATTTTCAGGTTGAAGTATTTACAGGAATATTTAACACCATTGTTTTAATGTATTTTATTGTATTGGGACTCATAACAGATGAAAAATCCTTAAAGTACTGTTGCTATGCCTTTATTATAACCGGCCTTTACTTTACTTACTGGTCTAACATGGCCTATTTAACCTCAGACTGGAGTAAGTTCCCCTCAGGCCGACTTGCAGGACCCGGTGGTAGCCCTTATCAAGACGGCAACAAATTCGCCACCTTATTGGTTGTCACTATGCCCTTCTTACTATTTGGCATTTTTTATTTTAAAAACAAATTAATACAATTAACCCTGCTCCTTGGGATACCACTTTTATGGCATGCCATTTTTTTAACGTCTTCCCGCGGTGCGTTACTCAGTGTAGGCGTAGCCACTATCTTCAGTGCATTTATTGTACGATCTAAAAAGTTAAACATGCTTCTAGTCGTTGGTTTTTGTTTTGCGTTGATAACGCAAGGGGGACCGATGCTAGCACGCTCATTGGATACGGTTAACCAGGCAGAAAATCTGCAAAAGGGCCAAGTTGTTAACCCAAGGGTATTATCCTGGAAAGTAGGAAGCGAATTAGCCTTAAAATTTCCTGTTTTTGGTGTGGGCGTTCAACGTTTCCGGATGGCAGCGGTAGAACACTTCCCAGGTGAGTCACCTCATGTCGCACACAACACCTTCCTTAATTTTGCCGCAAACTGTGGTATTTTAGCGGGCCTGATGTACCTCTACTTTTTTTATAAGTCTTATAAGATATTTAAGCAGGTTTATGGGGGGGCCGAAAAAGATTCAATTCATTATTACTTGATGTGCTCTTGTATGGCGTCTTTAATCGGTTTTTTTGTCGCGGCTCTTTTTTTAGACCTCATTATATTTGAACCCCTTTATATTATTATCATGTTGATTGTTGCCACTCGGTATCATTTCATAAAGGTAAATAGAGACATTAATACGACCCCGGACACAGTAGGAAAAACTGCAGATGTATAACATTGTTATGTTCGCACACAATGAAGAACAAAATATCGACAAGTCCATAGCGAGTATTTTTGCTAACGTTGACCATCATTTAAACGCCTTTTTTATCATTGCCAATGGCTGTACGGATAAAACGGTGTCTGTTATTGCAAAACATAAAGCGCTACTGGGCTTTGAAAAGCTGATAGTGGTGGAACTAACTTTAGGTGATAAGTGTAATGCCTGGAATCACTATGTACACTCACTAGCAGAATCGGTTGATACGCATTTTTTTGTGGATGCAGACGTTAAATTCTCACCCTTATGTTTCCCTAAAATGGCAACCTATTTGAATGATACTCCGGACACGACAGTCACGGTTGCAGGCTTACCATTATCCGGCAGAAATAGTACTTTCTATCAACAATTAGTCGTTGAACGGGCATGTTTTTTCGGTAATTTATATGGCCTGAAGCTCAGTTTTATCAAACGAATACAATCCGTTGGATTTAGACTCCCTATGGGCTTAAACTGGATAGATTCTTTTTTAACCAAAGCGGTCAATACTGACCTGAACTTTTTTAACTATAATTTACCCGACAGAGTGACCTACTTAAAAGATACAGGATACTACTTTGACAGTCTCTCGCCTTTTAATAAGAGTGATATAAAGCTATATGTTAATCGCATAGCACGGTACGAACTGGGTAAAATTCAGGAAGTTCACTTGGATAAATTACCCGTTGCCGACTGGCCAAAAAGCCTGGACGAAATAAACAATAATATAGCGGCTAATTTTAAATTTGAAAGCCAACACTTAAGTGTGATCAAGCGAGCCTTAGTGAAAAAACGCCTAAAAAAGCTGCTAAGTAAAAGCTGATGATTGAAAAAAAATATATCAATATCTCCTTAAAGCTAATTCTAATTATTTACTTCTCGAGTAAAGTTACTTTTTCAAGTTGGAACATAAATGAGTGCGGTTAAAAAAAGTCTATTTGGCAGTTTATTATTAGTATCTGAGTCTATAACAAAAAAACTGATTGGGCTTGTCAGCACTCTGATACTGGCAAGGGTACTGGTACCAGAAGACTTTGGCTTGGTTGCTATAGCGACGTTAACATTAGGCTTTTTGGACGTTTTGGCCAATACAGGCAGCAAGCAATACCTACTCAGAATTGATAAAATTGACAGCGATATAATTAATACCTCCTGGACCATCGATTTTATTTTGAGAGCCATTATGGCGATTTTGTTGTTCGCTTTTACGCCGTTACTAGCCGAATATTATGATGATGAACGACTGGAGATGATCCTATATGTTATGGCCTCGCTCATCATTGTTGGTCAAATTAGAAATCCAGGCCTAATCTATCTTATAAGACAACAAAATTATGCGCCCACAGTAAAATTATCCATATTGACTAAATTTATTGCTGTCGGTGTCGCTATAGCTATTGCGCTTATATATGAAAGTTATTGGGCATTAATTCTTGGCACGTATGCTTCGGTATTAATGGGCAGTTTGGGCTCTTTTGTTATTCATCCGTACAGGCCCAAGTTTTGCCTTAAAAATGCCAAAGAACAATGGAAATTTTCGAGCTGGCTGCTCCCCCAGTCCATTATTGGTTTTGGTCGAACCCAACTAGATACTATTATGGTAAGTGCTGCGGCAGATAAATCTGCCCTTGGTTTTTACCATATTATGAAGTACATCGCGTTTATTCCGAGTTCGCATTTACTGTTACCCGCTACCCAACCGTTATTAGTGCAACTGGCTAAAACCAAACACACAAAGAGTCATTTTAGTCATCAATATAATATAACCTTTATTGCAACTATGCTGTTGACTTTGCCTATGACCAGTCTTTTATTCTTTTATAGCGAACTTTTTGTTGCTGTATTGCTGGGTGAAAAGTGGGTTAATTATGCAGAGCTTTTCGCTGCATTTTCCTTGCTCATACCGGCTTTTGCCATACTCAATCAAGCCAGACGAGTATTACTGGTTTTTGGTAAAACTAAACATATGTTTTATTACGAATTAGTCTCTTTTACCGTGCTTTATGGAACGCTATTTCAAATAGGAATATCTGACCTGATCAGATTTAGTTATATAAGGGTACTGATGGAAAACGGTCTTTGTATACTGTTTATGTTATATATTACGGCTCAATACACCTCAGCCCAAAATATGCTCAGGCTTTGTCTTGCAACGGCACCTATTATCGTTAGCTGTTTGATATCCTATCTAGTTACCGATTTGTTCCCGTTAACCGCTATCCCCCTTATTGATGTTGCGCTTGTTACCGTTATTTTTTCCGCAGTATTTTGTATTGTTTTAACAGGTTTATATTATAGTTTTTTAAAAAACATCAAGGAATGGCAATTTATCGAAGGGCTGGTACGCAAGTCAGTGGTATTTTTCTACCAGAAAGTTGTGGGTTAAAACCTTTGAGATTGTAGATCTTTGAATGGAAATGTTCTGCTATATGCGTTTACTTTATCAAACGAGTAGTTAAATAGCTTGATATCTTCCTGATAAATATCTGCGACTATATCTTTCGTTTCTTGATTATAAAAACTTTTATAATCATCTCTTAGGACAATATTTTTCTTTTCAAGCAATGTATTTACACCCATTTTGTTGGCGATATATTGATAGTCTTGCTCGATAGTTTCAAAATAACCAATATAATCTACCGACACCTTATGATATTTATCAACTATATAGGTATATTGAGGTTTGAAATGATGATGCTTGAATATATTTTCATGGGTTAGCCAGTTTTTTACAAAATCGCTAAAATTTTGATAAGGTGCTAACTCCTTTTCATAAAAATCTTTATCCCATTGATTAAAACCACCTTTATTGAGGAAGCAATAGGCTGAGACCACCCGATCCCAGGGGTTTCTGACAAAAGTAAACTTAAAGTATGACTGAAAAAGCTTAGGCTCGAATATATTGACATATTGTTCCAGGGTGGTATGCCCGCCTGCTAAATTACCAAAAAGACTCTTATTAATCGAAATACCGGCACACTTGGGAATATGCACAAAAATCGCTTGTTTATCATCAAATGGTTTATACGATGACCACTGTTGAGTTTCACGCTTACGCAAAGCCTGCACCTTTTTAAAACTGTCGGGTTTGTTAATTTTGAAGTCCCACCAACGTAAATTAAGATAGAGTGCTGTTGGTAAAGTTTTAATTATCGATTTTTTCACTAAAGTATCCTTTTCAAATGGCTCATGATCAATAAAATATAGTTTTTATGATCATAATGATGATCGTTTTCATTTTGGTTTAGCAACTCGCTTTTTACGAATCCGTCATCTCCCAATGAGTCATTATCCAAGTCAATAAAGAAAATATTTTTTTCTTCACATACTAGTTTTATCGCTTGATTAAATTGCTGAGTTAATATTATCCGTTCTCTTTGACTGGCCGAAATCTCTTTGCGAGCATTGGCAATGTCGCCCCAATCTTGATCATCTTGTATAGTCGGTAAGGGAGCGCTAATAACGATTGTTTTACCCGTGGTTTTAAATTCGTCCAGCAAGTCTGCATAATTTTTAATGCACTGCTGTAACATTTCATCGATGGATTTTTGGTGTTTTTCAGCTCGATACCAAATAACAAAACCCGTATCAACCTCGCCAAGTTGAAAAATAACGTGATGAGGCTTAAAAACCTTGTAAATATAACGGAAGATCGGCAATGCCTGCGTAGTAGAGTTTGGATTCGTCAAGCCAGATACGGTAGCACCGCCCACATCAACAACTTTTACAAGGTATTTTATATAATGCTGATTGAAAATAGCATTTTTAAACACAGCAGTATGGGAGTCACCCAACACCAGTATTTTCTTTTTACGGCTTAGTCTGTATTTTATTCTATTAACTAAGGACTCATGCATTTCTGGTGCTCCAGCTGCGTTTTAAATATGCACTAATTAAACTCTTCCAATATTTAATTTTATAAGGGTAATAGCGAATACCTCGCCATATGGCTTGTATCCCATGGTCATATTCACCGCACTGCAGATAAAGGGAATACCCCAATTTCCAGACATAATCCTCAGATAAACGTCTGTCTAAAGCGGCCTTCTCTGACCTGGTTAGTTTCATTAATTGGGGGGTATATTCATAACTTTCTATCAAGGATTTTAATGCACCAATACGTTTTTGGTAGTCCGTTGAAGCGGCATCGGTATCTGAAGAGTTACTATCGTGAACATAATAAGTGACCGTCACTTTATCAATAAAAGCAAAAACAAAACCTGTTTTTAAGGCCTGCAGTATAAATAGACGGTCTTCACCAATGCGAAATTCCGGCAGCCTTAATTCCTCAAATACAGTGCTGCGAATAACTGAGTTTTGCAAACCACTATCAATTCCTGTGGTCAACTGACAAAGCACACTTTTGGCGGGATCAAGCTTAAATAGTCCGTCAGATAATGGTTCCGCACATTCGAATAAAGGGTTTGGCTTACTCTCGGTGTAAAACGTGGAGCCTACTAGCAGTTTACCTGATCCCAGGTCTTTTCTGCGACAAGCGCAGTAAAGCCAGTCTATGGCTAAATTAGCCTCCAGGGCCTCGACACAGACAGTCAAATGTTCGTCATCCCAGATATCATCGCTATCGAAGAAGGCGATGTATTGACCTTTTGCATGGTCTATTCCATTGTTACGAGCAACGGCCGGGCCCTGATTTTCTTGAGATATCACATTTACATGCTGGAGCACATCCCCAAGTAAATGTTGCAAAATAGTGATCGAGTCATCCGAACTGCCATCATCAACCACTATAAGCTCCCAATTGCTCCATGTTTGTTGGCGAATAGAACGTACAGCATTGGCTAAAAACGGGGCCCTATTATAGGTAGGCAATATGATGCTGACTAACTTCAAAATTTATCTCTTATCCCGTTTTGTATTAACAGATTGTCCTTAATCAACAGCACAATGTCACGTATTAACTTGGGCGGTTTGTTATTGCCTTCAAGAAAATTTCATGTAATGTGCTGTTTGGTTTTTAAGATTAAGTATTATATGAAAAACATTGTCTATGCCCATAGCGTTGGCGTTATTGGTGGGGCTGAACGGGTGACGTTGGCGACTATCAGTGCCACAAAAAATCAGTTTAAAGCTATTTTGTTCGCACCAAATGGCCAGGCATTGCACCGGGCAGCAAAAGAAAAAGGTGCAAAAAGCATTGAACTGAGTTTTGACACGCCTGATATCAAGAAACCCTGGCGTACTATCAGTCAATTTATAAAATACTGGAAATGGCTAAAACACTATCAACCACGCCTTGTGCATACAGGTGATATTTTAGCCCTGAGAAATTTGCAGCCAATTTGCCGTATGCTAAAGATACCTATGGTTTGTCATGTGCACTTTCCGTACGAACTTAGCTTTGCCAAATGGGTATTTGAAAATCGTTATCCACCGGCTGTATTTATTTTTTGTAGTCAAGAATTAAAAGATAATATAGGACCAGCATTGGCCAAGTTTTGCCCTGATAGCGAACAAATTGTTATCCATAATGGCATTGATACCGATGAATTTAAGCCTTTAGAAAATCCGCCCCCTAATCCTATACCTCGTATCGGTATTATTGCCAATCTGCAATACCGTAAGGGTCATGATGATTTTTTAAAAATGGCACAATTGCTGATAGAGAAAGGAATAGAAGCCCAATTTGATATTATTGGCGGCGATATATTGCAGGAACCAAGAGAGCATAAATTAAAAGCGCTTTCGACTACATTAGGTATTGCTGAAAATGTAACCTTTCATGGTCAACTTGACAATGTGAGAGAAACACTACAAAAGCTTGATATAATTGTTTGTGCTTCCCATGAAGAAGCCTTTCCAATCACCATATTAGAAGCCATGGCCTGTGCAAAACCTATTGTATCTACAGATGTTAATGGTATTCCGGAAGCGATAACCGATGGACAAACAGGTTTGTTAGTCGCCCCACATGATCCAGAGGCATTAGCCATGGCAGTAAAGAAGCTCATCGAATGTCCCGAGCTCAAACTAAAAATATCCGAGGGTGCACTGAACGATGTCAGACGTCGTTTTTCCAAAGTGATCTTTTGTAAAGACATAACGACTTTATATGGCAAACTACTCAGTTGAGACATACAAGACAATGACATGGTCCAATAGACTCGGAAACCCCAGTTAAGTGATAATCCTCAGAACTGGATTATTCAATGTCAACACGTAAAAGTATTTAAGCTAGATGCCATCAGTTTGGTGTTAGAACAACATTACAGCCGTATGGTAGCAGCCAGAAACTTAGACATTAATCCCAACATGATTACCGAACTGATTTATCATCGGCGAATGTTGCGATTACAACAGGCATGGCACAAAAGCCTGGCAGCAGACGGCAGTCGCCTATGTATCAAGCCCCCGTTACCACAATCGTTTCGCCTTATTACTAAAGCATGATGTGATGTGTTGGACGTTTTTAACCAATCAGGCCATCACGCTGTCCAACAATGAAGTAGAGAGTTCGTTGCGCAGCTACGTGTTGTGACGAAAAGGCAGTTACGGTGTGTGATCACTTCAAAGCGAGCTATTTCGTCAGCGTATTATGACTATTGTCGAAAGTTGCCGCAAGCTTGGGGCTAACCCGCTCGAATGGCTGCGGGCTATCGTGCGCAGTGTGACTGGTAATACATGCTAACCATCTCGTAACTGTTCACCAGGGGTGTATTGACACCACAAAATATTTATTTTCATTGATCTAAACGATCCTATTGCGCGATCCCGCTGGTGTGGCATTGTTGGGCTATGACAGGTAAAAAAGCACGCCCCGCACCGCCCAAGGCTGCCACGCTAGAATGATGTGGTCAAGTAAAACTGGACACATTTATAGACCGTTAATCGATAACAGCCTTTCTGATTCCTTTGGTGGCAATCCACCATTATAACTGTGGGGGCGTTCTCCGTTATAATATCGCATTAAATAATCAACAATATCGGCCTGAGCATCACCCAGGTTAGGATACCCGCTCTTGGGTATCCACTCGCATTTCAAACTTCTAAATACACGTTCCATTGGCGAGTTGTCCCAGCAGTTTCCTCTACGACTCATACTTGGAGTGAGTCCATAATCATCAAGCTTCTGAGCGTAGCCTTTGCTGGTATATTGACAACCTTGATCAGAGTGAAACATCACATCTCTCGGACATCCCCTTGTTACGTAAGCCATTGTTAATGCTTTAATTA
>NZ_JBLIEK010000127.1:0-9088 GCF_047632995.1 Psychromonas sp. | reverse complement strand
GCATCTGTGCAACGATTAAATCGATTGATAATCAACACTTTTTGCATATATTGCAAGATCCCAGTGAAGAAAAAAAAGCGGTCGGTACCGCTCGAATTTTAGACTTGTCATTAATAGGCTCAAAAATATCCGTTGGCGAGCGGTTTGATGCGCGTTTATTTGATGTCGATAATAGCTATCTGGTTTTTCCTGACCGAGCGGCAATTCCTGCCGAGAGGCTTTTAGAAACTAAGCCTATTGATAATAACAGTCAGTTTATTTTACTCGACGGTAGCTGGAAAAAAGCTTACAAGCTACTAATGAATAACCCGTTTTTACAGCTTTTGCCGAAAGTAGCAATTAATGTAAACAAAAAAAGTGCATATCGTATTCGTAAATCACCACGTGAGGATGGATTATCAACTGTAGAGGCCGGTTATTATCTGTTATCGCAACTGGAAAATAACAGTGAAAAATTCAGTCCTCTAATAAAAAGTTTTACCGCTATGATTGATTACCAAATAGCTAAGATGCCTGCTGGTATTTACCACAAGCATTATCTTGCACAAAAAAGTTTAGATCAAGAAAAGGAGTAAGTGTGTCATTAATAATATCCAAGGGTATCGAAATTGCCGACTGGCAGATTGAACTGACTGCAATTCGTGCACAAGGAGCGGGGGGGCAGAATGTCAATAAGGTTTCGAGTGCGATTCATTTACGTTTTGATATCCACTCTTCAACACTACCGCCATTTTATAAAGAGCGCTTATTGAAAATATCGGATAGTCGCCTCACAACAGAGGGGGTGATAATTATTAAGGCGCAAAGTCATCGCACTCAAGAGAAAAATAGAGTCGATGCACTGCAGCGCTTAAAAGAGTTAATCTTGTCGGCGGTGGTTATCCAAAAAGTACGCAGAGCCACTAAAGCCACTAAAGGCTCACAACGTCGCCGTATGGATCAAAAAACACAGCGCGGGCGGACCAAAATCATGCGCAGCAAGAAAATAGATAATTAAACAACGGATTAGTGGCATTAGAAAAGCAAGCCTTGTTGACTGTCAGAACAACCTTTACTGCCGTTTTTTTCGTCAATCGGCCGCTTTTTTACGCGTGTTTTAGCGTTAATATTTAGGTCAAAAATATTAACGGACCGGCATTGTTTTATTCACCTGATTCATAGTAAAATCCGAAATTATGCACACTGTATTACCTGTTTTTTCTTGAATAGTTTGCCCAGGTGTTTTCTCTTTCCACATACTCCGGCGCACTATTCTTTCCCGTTTTAAACGACGTTAGCCTTGGCCCTCTGTGTCAGGATAGCTGTCATGTATTGAGTTTCGGAAATTGAAAAGTTACATTTATAGAGAAGTGAAATTTAGTTTATTAAATTCAGAGCAGTTTAGTGAAGAGGGACTCAAACGAGCGAAGAGTATGATTGTTGGTATGTTAGAAAAGGGTATTGAACCTAACTCAATGCACTTACTTTTCTGCAAGGATGGTTTTATCTGTCCCAATTCAAAGGCAAATGGTCAGGTTTTGCAAATTCGCAAAACAGCGACTGGAAAAGGTAAATTTTGGGTTTCGAAAACACAGCAGATAAACAACCATTTTATTAGTGCATTATTAATTTCTTTATTTCTGATTGGCCTCGTTTCGCAATACAGATAAGGGATAACCCTCTGCAGCAGAAACCGTCACACCATTAAGGCTGTACATTGCAAAGAAATGGAACCGCATCGCTCTACATGTTGCTATTGATAGGGCATCCGCTATTCGTAATATCACTTTTGTTGTTGGGCTTTCGCCCTCAATAAAAAGGTTTGGCTTTCCCTGTTTTTATGTGACGTATTTTACGATTGATAAAAACTAATTTTATCTCTGCCTTTACTGAGATCATCACTTTTACATTTTGGACAATGTTGTTCTTTGAACAGAAACTCCTTTTCAGAAGCAAAACCGCAAGTTAAACATTTTGTTCTTTTGGACTCATACATAGCATGATCTGCCATCTTTATAAGTTGATCGATGAGGTTGGTAAACAGGTTTTTATAATCTATATGCGGCTCATAATCACTATTTATTAATGAAAAAATATTATCTACCTGCAGCTGTTTAGAAATAGTCTGCAAATTGGCGGATAAGGTTACAATCCCGAAACTGGAGGTGACATGTAGTTTTTTATTATTATGGATAATATATTTACTAGAAAGCGCTTTCTTAATTTTTTGCGTTGAAATTAATGCCCCCTGAGCGTCTGTATCCGGCAATAGAATAATAAATTCTTCCCCCCCATAGCGGCCTATCAGATCGCAACTCCGCAGGGTATTTGTTAATGTTTCACCAACAAGTTTTAGCACTTCATCCCCCACTTGGTGACCGTAGCTATCGTTAAAGTGTTTAAAATGGTCAATATCGAAAAAGACTAAAGAAATATCTGCAACTGGCTTGTGACAGAGTGTGTCTTCGAACATGGTTAGGAACTGCCGTTTGTTATACACGCCGGTTAACTCATCAATCATAGCGAAGGCTAATGTTTCGTTATAGCTCATCTGTTTTTTAAGATTCACTTCAATGGCGATCATAAATTCTTTGTGCTCAATGGGTTTTTTAAGATATGCAGTTGCCCCCTCTTTTTTTCTCTCCAAGATAAAATCTGCATCTGCGATGGCTGATAAAAAGATCAGCGGGATCATATTGAAGGTTTTATTTTTCGCGACCGCTTCCTGAAATTCTTTACCATCCATATTAGGCATATTGAAATCACAAATAATTAAATCTGGAAGGTATTCATACATGGCATTTAAACCTTGAATACCATCTGTTGCTAACATAATATTTTGATAGCCTGCCAGTGTTAAATATTTATGAGTAATATCTCTGATCACTTTATCATCATCAACAATTAAGATAACCGCATTTTTAATGTTCAGATTTTGCTCGTTTTCTTTATAGTTATGGAAATGTATAGAGTACCCGGACTCCTTCTCCGCGCTCGCCTCAAGCCCCAGTAGTTGGTGTAAATTCTTCTGCTTTGCCTCAATATTTTGCCTTCTATCAAGCTCGGCGGGAGAAAATCGCTCTGATCCTTTATTTAATTGAATAATAAATTTAGCGCCTTTACCGACACCATCAGATTCGGCCCATATCGTGCCGTAAAGAAATCCTATCAATTGCTTGCTAAAAGCCAAGCCAATTCCGGTTCCGTGTACATTTGCTTTTTCTCTGCCCATTTTTGTTTGTTCAAAGCGATTAAAGATGCTAACTAAATTTTCTTTCTCAATACCCATTCCGTTATCGGCAATAATAATTCTAAAACAATCCCCCGCATCTTCGCAGGAGACGGTAATGATTCCACTGCCCTTTTTGACAAATTTAATCGCATTTGAGAGCAGGTTATTGAGTATCTGCTCTAATTTTTGTTGGTCAGAATAAAAATTAGTGATATTACAACTGTCTGTTTTTAGTTGCAGTAGCACGCCTTGTTTATCGGTGATCGGTTTATAAAAGTTGATTGTATCCTGTAAAAAATCGCTCAGTGCAATCTCTTTGACGTGCAGTTTTACGCCTTGGGCATCCATTTTTAAAAGATCCAGTAAGTTATCAATAATATTATTAAGTTTCGTCCCTGATTGATAAATGCTTTTAAGATCCGTTAGCAGTGCTTCTTTGGGCTGATCATAATTAAGTGCGAGTTCAGCCAAATTCAATACCACCATCAGCGGCGATCTGAAATCATGCGTGATATTGGCAATAAAATCATTTTTTAATTTATTTAATCCCTGCAGCTGCTGATTCGCTGTCTCTAATTCCTCGGTCCTTTGATTGACTTTAGACTCAAGATTTTTATTGAGATCATCGAGCATTTTATTACTGTCTTCGATCTCTTTAAACAACCGAATTGTATCAAGGTTTGTTCCTAACTCTTCGCGAATGATTCTAAGAGGCCGTTCGAGCATATTGCTTAGTTCGAATTTTGCAATAAACAGACCGTAATGCTGGTCGTTACAAATTAAGGGGAAAACGATAAAGGTATTACCATCATCAGCTGGCCTGAGATCATCTGGAATGAGATCTTTTGCGGGATAAATAAGTCCCTCTTTGGGCAGCTCTAGCTTTTTATTATTGTAGGCATAGATAAGTTTTAATTGCTCAGTCGGGAGTTGCTCAAACTTATAACCAAATTGATCTCCCTCATACAAGGCAATATAAAAACATTTTAACGCGCAAACAGCGGGTATTTTATTTAAAAGAACCTCTTCAATCTCCTTCATGCTGAACTTAGAGGTGATTTGCTCTCTTATTACTTCGTTATCAAAATAGCTCTCTAATTGGCTACGATTAAAAACCTCACTGAGCATGAAAAAAATTTCATGAAAACTTTTTTCAATGCGTGACACGGTAATCGGATCGCGATAGTCGCTGAGCAGTGCATCATAGAGAAGTCGGCAAATTTTTCGAATACAAGTCAGATCATCAAACTCTCTATTTATCTGGTTGAATATATTTTTCGAATAACAATCGAGCAGTTCGGTTAGATTATTATTAATAATGACATGTTTTATAAAGGGAGGAATGATATCCGTAATATTCCTCTGTTTGTTTACCTCCTCTGTATTGTACTCTTTGAGTTCATTGCCAATTAGTAATCTATATTTATCGATAATCTCTTTTTCAATACTTTCTTTGTTTAGATTGTTGCCTGTTATTTGTCTACTGCTGATTTTGTTAATATCTTTGTGGTTAATGGCACTATTACATCCACATGATTTTCTTATCTGTAATTTAGAGGGGATAATCTGCCTCAGTGGCATCTCTTTGTCGTTATTGAGCGCATATAATGTTTCAATGCCCTGGTAGGTTTGCAGATGAAAGGCTTGGCTGGCGGTTGTTAATGCAGGGTTCAAAAATTCAGCGCGCGCAACATCATCAAAACCAGATATTGCAATGTCACCGGGGATACTTATATTTCTGGCTTTTAACTCACCTAGCACACCGATAGCCATATCATCATTAGCACAGACGATAGCCTCAACCTTGATTTTTCTTTCATCTAATAAAACGCGGATTGCTTCCTTTGCACTACTGGGGCGGAAATTTCCCTGATAATACAGCTCAGGATTAAATTCTATATTGTGCTGCGCTAGGGCTTCTTTATAGCCAGTCAGTCTGGTTAAGGCTTCTTCATTATTTTCTGGACCGCCAAGATAGGCAATTTGGGTCAGTTTATGCTTGCAGATGAAATGGTTGACTGTGGCTATAATGCCTTGTTTGTTATCAATTTCAATGCTGTGATAACCTTCCATAGGAACCGATAGGCTGACTAGTGGAATATCATTAAACTGATCAAAAAAAGCCTGTATCTCCGTATGAGTTTGATGAATACCGAACGAGCCAGTCGCGATCATCAGTCCATCTAACTTATTGGTGTTGATCAAGGAATAAACGATATTATATTCACGCTCCTTGGTATTCAGAGAGTTTAAGTAATTGCCTGGATAAACGAACAGATCACTTTTAAGCTTTTCACTCGCACGAATCGCACCATGCAAAGAGGAAGAGTAGTAATAGCCTTCTAAATTTATATCATCTAAAACAAAGCCAAAGGTAAGACGCTTTTTCATATAACTCCAAAATCGCCCTTGATAACAGAGCACAGTCTTAATTTTAAATTAATGATAATTACCTCATGCGCATCTTTTTTTGTAATGAGCCGGGCTGCGCATAGGCAATAATGCTGTGTAAGCGCTAATATTTTCTATTCTTAAAAATCTCACACAGCGTTGGCCAATACAGATCTGTATATTCTATGGAGAATATTAAAAAAGAATGATCAGAAGCTCCTCTTTAATTATTTTGCACATGTCTAATCCGCATTTTAAATAAAAAATACTCTAGCATTATCATCAGATTAAAACAGTTATAACTTTAATTGCTATGCCAAGTTGTGAACTTGGCTAACCATTTTTTTATCATCTCATTAAAGAATAAAGAATTAGCTGTAATTAAGCTTTAGATGAATAAAAGCGAGTCTTTTGTTCTACCGTAAACACTAGGACGGCCCTTGATGGGGAGTTGGGTTTATATGTTAAAAGGGGCGCGGGCTTTAGCCCGCTTTGCTTTGGAGAGGGTATGATTCAGTTGCATGCGCGCCGATTTCAGCACACATAAAACGGTTACAGAGGCGCAGTAAGTAGCAAGACTAACAAAAAGGCTAAGCGCTTGTTTCAATCAACCGCACCCAATGGTTGAACATATGCAACTGTGCTGCTGCGAGCTTGATACACACCAGTAATGGCACGGCCAGTAGAACACCCGCAGGCCCCCAGAGCCAACCCCAGATAAACAGCCAGAGAATTAATATCAACGGGTTGAGTCGCATGTGACGGCCCAGTACGGCTGGGGTTATAA
Organism: Psychromonas sp.; assembly: GCF_047632995.1. Taxonomy (GTDB): domain Bacteria; phylum Pseudomonadota; class Gammaproteobacteria; order Enterobacterales; family Psychromonadaceae; genus Psychromonas. The sequence continues at coordinate 2,699 of NZ_JBLIEK010000127.1, read as the reverse complement.
ATTGGGCCTCCAAGAGGTTGATGCCAAAAAAAATGGCAGCCGGTATCAGTGAAACGAGCCCCATGCCGTATTGAGAAATGCCGGCAAGGCTGAGTATGATGATAGCGATAATAGGGCCAACGTAGGGGGCAAAGTTAAGCAGGGCGATCAGAGCCCCCCAAAGCAATGCATCGTTTACACCCATCAACCAAAACACACCTGCAGTCACCATTCCCAGCCCAATATTAATAATGGTCACTGTGATAATGTAGCGCGATAATTCTTTCTGGACTTTACCCACTAGTTCAACCGATGGGCGTTTGTCTGCGCCAGACGGGAAAATATCCAGATAGTTGTCATATAACTTGGGGCCAAAGATAAGTAGAAACAGCACCAAGATAAGGAAGGTCATAAACTGGGCAATGATTATTGGAGTTGCCCCCAAAACCGAGACAATAATTTCTATTCCTCCCCGCTTAACCCGCGCAGATAGTGCACTGTTACCTGCGGTTTTTATTTCCTGTGCGACTTGTGGTTCTTGATCGCTGCTAAAAAAGCTAAAGAAACTTTCTTCTTTTGCCGGCAATGGCTGCGTTTTCACCGAAGCGGTATCAGGGCTCATAACTTGGCTAATATTATCCAGTTCTTCAGTCAACTGAGCCGAGAGTTGCGGAAGTTGTGACAGCCATTTTTGAGAAGGCTCTGCCAGCTCGATAGCCAATATCGTAAAAGGCCCGCCAATCATGGTCAGTAGCAAAATAGCCGATATCGTTCGAGGTATGTAGAATCGTTTAAATAATGTCACCAAGGGGCTGAGTAACAAGGAAAACAACAGCGCGATCACTATCGGCATTAGCAAAGATTTGGCGAAGTACAGGGTATATAGCAGTGCCAGTGCGAGTAACAAGTAGATAGTCATCATCAAGGCTGGGCGTTGGGGCATAATGTCAGTCGTCATATCGCTACTTAATGGCTTGTTTGTCGCAACCGGATCCAGATCAATCATTACTCAATCCCATCAGGCGATTTATTAAAAAAGAATAAGAACTAACTGCGGTATAAGCCTTACGCCAACCCATGCTACTGGTAATGACCCCGGCGGTAAGACCTGTCGCTATTATTAAATAAGGATTTATTTTTAGCAGAGCTACTTTTGCCCGCTTATTAGTCAGATGAAATTGTTGCTGACGTAAATTTAAACGTTGGTTTACAGATTGAATGTCGCGATACAAGGATTTACGTGTCACTGTTTTGCCCGCCAATAATATTCTGAATATGTTCTCTTGTGAGCGGCAAGCTAAAGCTTTTCTTATAATACTTCCAGCTCATACAAATACCCATCAACCCTAAAGCCTGACTAATAAAAAAAGTGAGTAAGCCCTGTGTTATTGATGTATTTAATAAATAAACCAGCCATGCCAGCAATGCGGTAAAACCAATCCATGTCAACATCAGCAGTGGAATAAAGAGCAGAGCGACGACTAACAGGCGTTTGCTATCAGTAATGGCAAGTCGCAATTCAAGCTGTAATAATTGCAGGATATCTGTACCGATAGCAGCCGATTGCTGCAGCCAGCCGGTCCACATCTGCAGCTCATCCAACGGTTCGGATTGCTCAGCTTTATCATGCGGATTAGCTGGATCTGGATTTTCGATCATTTTCGAGAAAATATTTGAGATAGAATAACGCCGGTAGCAAAGGCGATGCCTAAGGTCGCCAACGGCTTTTCGCGGACGAAAACGGAGGCTTGCTCGCCTAGCGCTTCGGTTTTGGCACGACCTTTAAGTAATTGATCGGTTGCTTCATGCTTGAGGTCGACACCAGCAGACTCTGCTGCCAATCTAAAATGTTCTTTGGCTTCCAATAAGTTATCGTAAGCACTTAATACCGCTTCCTTACTGGCAGCCAATTCCTCTTCTCTTGTTTTACCTTTAGTCGTTGACATGTTCACTCTCCTTCGTAGTAGTATGCTGTTTGAGTATAGGGAGAATAAAAGCCTTTTACCCAAAAATTGTTGATTTGAAAAAGATATTTCATCTCACTATACACCGATTGCGATAAAACCTTATCAGAATTTGTCAGTCTCCTTTGTAAATATTCGTATTCGATGTCGGTTTCTTCCCGATTGGCAGGGCCGTCCGGCGTGTGTGTTTTATACAATCGCCAGCAAACAAGTCATGGTGAGACGGGGGCCTCTATTTAGGTTGTTTTTCATTACGGTGGGAGAGGGACTTTTCGATAATAACTGGATATTCAATACTGGAAATTATCTAGCCGCTCTGGCTTGTTTGTAAAAGGGCACAGGCTTTAGCCTGTTTTATCCCCATGGTGTTGATAGCACATCGGTTATTCGTAAGCTTTCGCTTGCTCTGCATGTAATGTTGAAGTGGGTGTCTGTTAGCTTTCGCTTGTGAGCGCTTGCTGTAACATTCATTGTTGGAGTTTCGCCTTTGTCGGCGAGTCACTTTTTCTCAACAGCAAGAAAAAGTAACCAAAAAGTGCCGTTCCGAAACGTTTTTTTATTCTTGTGCCGCTCAACCACTTTTTTACGCACCACCTCAGACAGTACATCCCTGTACTGACTGAGGTTAGAAAAAACATCCATGTTTTCTCTTGCTAAAGTGTTTTTTCATCACAAGAAAAACGTACGGAAAGTAAGGCACTAGCCGATTTTGCCTGTGTTTTTATTAAAAGATTTGGATGTCCCCAAATTTTCTAT
>NZ_JBLIEK010000126.1:0-9158 GCF_047632995.1 Psychromonas sp. | reverse complement strand
GTAAGATTCGTGCCAATGACAGGTAAAATAGAACATAATCAATAAAGCGCGTTCGTGCCTAATCCCACAAAACTGCTCTAAAATGTTTTCTACATACAGATTGATAGGTTTCATTACCACCGATCTCGACCTGTTGACCTTCCCGTATCGGTTTGCCCTGATTATCAAGGCGTAAAATCATATTTGCTTTGCGCCCGCAATGGCATATTGTTTTAAGTTCAACGAGTTTATCGGCCCAAGCAAGCAGATAGTGGCTACCACTAAATAACTCGCCTTGAAAATCAGTTTTAATGCCGTAACACAAAACCGGAATATGCAAATTATCAACCACGTGAGTCAGCTGTTTCACCTGCTCTTTGGTCAAAAATTGCGATTCGTCAATTAACACGCAATGTTGTTGTTGTGCTTTATGAGCAAATTCAATCATGGTTGCTAAATTATCATCATAAGAAAAAATGTGTGCATCGCACTCAATGCCGAGTCGAGATGCAACTTTGCCAATGCCGGCACGATTATCAATAGATGCGGTTAAAACGAAAGTATTCATTCCCCGTTCGCGATAGTTATAAGATGACTGTAAAAGCGAAGTTGATTTACCCGCGTTCATTGCTGAGTAATAAAAATAGAGTTGTGCCAAACTAGGCTCCTTAGCCGTTATAGTCAGTCATAAAAAAACCGTCATATCTTGTGATATTACGGTTTGTTAATAGTTACTTAGAAAATGCTGATAGATTACGTTCCGCCTATTCTAACATTTCGCCTTGGTTTGGGTATAAATATTCAGTTCCACCCTTGAAAGGGTAATTGATTGAGATTATATTGATATTATGTTTTATGTTACTTCACTTTGCTGCGATGGTGTTATTTTATTGTGCAGTTAAAGCAGCGATCGGATTGTTTTCCGTATCACCCATCCAATAATATATATCGAGGTTAATCATGAATATTTTATGCCGTCCCCGTTCGTTTGCTTTGTTGCTTACAGCAACCAGTGCTTTTTTATCCCTCAGTGCGCAAGCACAAGAAATGCCCCTGCGCGGTCCAATCCCTTTTTCCGCCTATGATACTGACAGCGATGGCCTGATCAGTGAAACTGAGTTTAATAGCGTCCGTGAACAGCGCCTGTTATTAAGAGCAGAGAAAGGCAGAAAGATGCGCGGCGCTGCCACTGCACCCGATTTTTCTGAGTTTGATACAGATAACGATGGGCAATTAAGTGCTGATGAATTGACTGTAGGGCAGCAGAAACAGATGGAAAAACGACGTGTTATGGGAATGGGTAAAGGTCTCGGAAAGGGAAATGGCCAAATAATGGGGATGGGATATAATATGCCAACATTCACTGAATATGATCTTAATGGCGATGGGAAATTGCTTGAAGGTGAATTCAATGAAGCTCGCAATATCCGGATAACTGAAAAAGAAGAGCAGGGGAAACTGATGAGAAACCTCGATAATGCGCCTTCATTCAATGACATTGATCTGGATGCAAATGGGGAAATTAGCATCGATGAATTTAGTAAACATCAGTCGCAACGCCGTCAGAAAATAGCACAATAAGCAGTAAATGCTATTAACAAAGAGTTATTAACAAGGTGGTCTTCTGCTCCAACAGATAGGTAACACCTTGTTAATCTCTGCCGTGCAATAAATTATGGGTATTTTTACCGCAAATATAACTTAATGATGATTAACGTTTTATGAAGCCGCTTACAATTAAAAACATACCTAATCTGCTCTCGCTACTACGTCTACTTTTAGCTGTGCCTATTTTTATTTTAATCTTCAGAGAAGATTACGGGGCAGTGTTGTGGGTTGTTTTTATTGCTGGAATGAGTGACGGTATTGATGGCTGGTTGGCACGAAAACTGGATGCGATAAGTTATTTCGGCGCGGTTATGGATCCGCTCTGTGATAAAGTCTTACTGCTGAGCACCTATATTGCACTTGTGCTGGTGGGTCTGCTGCCTTGGTGGGTGATATTTTTAATCGCACTCAGGGACGTGATTATTGTTGCAGGCGGTGTTGCTTATTACTGGCAGTTTGGACGTTATACTATGCAGCCGAGTTTGTTAGGTAAAGCGACCACCGTTGTGCAGATTGTGTTTGCGCTAATGTTACTGACACAACAGATCTATCCACTGTTTTCCAAGCTCACAATGGATATTGGATTAGGGGGGGTGATCTTGACTATCTTCCTCAGTGGCGGCCAATACGTCTATATATGGGCTAAAAAGGCGCGCCAGATGCGAGCAAAAGCTAAACAACAAAAATAGGGCTAGAGCAAAACCCTATTAAACGCCCTAAATTACATCCTGTATGGTGATTAGATCACCTTCCAATGGATCTGCTCGCCTGCTTTGATGGGCACAACCTTCTCCTTACCGAAAGAGAGGGTCGCTGGCATTGTCCAGCTGCTTTTTTCAAGGGTGATAGTGTCACTGTTGCGCGGTAAATTATAAAAGTCCGGACCATTAAAACTGGAGAAAGCCTCTAATTTATCTAATGCGTCTGCCTGTTCAAATACTTGTGCATAACATTCAATAGCGGCATGAGCCGTATATAATCCGGCACACCCACAAGCCGACTCTTTGCGGCCTATGCTGTGCGGCGCAGAATCTGTGCCTAAAAAGAATTTGTCAGAGCCACTGGTTGCCGCTGTTATTAAGGCTTGCTGGTGCGTATTACGTTTTAAAATAGGCAAGCAGTAAAAATGCGGTTTAATGCCGCCGACCAGCATATGGTTGCGGTTAAACATTAAATGATGTGCGGTAATAGTTGCAGCCACATTTTTACCCGCATTGGTTACAAACTCAACTGCATTTGCTGTGGTGATATGCTCAACAACGATTTTTAAATTTGGATAGGCCTCAACGATCGGCGCCAGCACCGTTGTTAAGAAGATCTCTTCACGATCAAAAATATCAATTTCATGCGCCGTGACTTCACCGTGTATTAATAGCGGCATGCCGACTTCCTGCATTGTTTGCAGTGCTTCCTTGATATTGTCTGCACAGGTGACACCTGACTCTGAGTTGGTTGTTGCGCCGGCCGGATATAATTTGGCGGCGTAAATCTGGCCGGAATCCTTGGCTTTTTTTATCTCATCACCAGTGGTGTTATCTGTCAGGTAAAGCGTCATCAAAGGAGTAAAGCGCGCGTTAGGCTGAGCTGCAAAAATACGGGTTTGGTAGGCAAGTGCTAATTCGGTATTTGTCACAGGCGGCGCAAGGTTAGGCATGATTATAGCACGGCCCATATAACGGCTGGTATCACGCACCGTATCGTTTAACACATCTCCATCGCGTAAATGCACATGCCAGTCATCCGGACGGATTATTGTCAGTTTTTTCATTTTGCTTATCTCCTTTGATTTTTCGCTATTTTACAAGCTTAGCGGCAAGTTTCATATGCCTTTGAGCGCAATTAGCTGTTTAACAAAATCATTTTTAGAGAATTCGCCAATTAAACTGTTTTTTTGTAGCGGTTTACCTTGTTCAAAAAAGAGCACGGCTGGCGGGCCAAAGAGCTTATACTGCGCTAATAACGCCAGTTGTTCAGGGCTGTTGTTGCTGATATCGAGCTGTACAAACATAAAACCGGACAGTAGTGCTTGTAGATCGGGCTGCTTAAAAACCTCTTTTTCAATGATCTTGCACGAAATACACCAATCAGCATAAAAATCGACAATCAAAATTTGTTGATTATTATGAGCATCCTGAAGCGCTTTAGTAAATTCAGATTTGCGGGTGATGCGTCTGTCATAAGGTGTTTGCGTTTGATTGATTGTTGCTGCATTAGCTAATTGATAATTCGACAGTGGTAATGGATCGCTGCGGCCGTTAAACAGGGCCGCCATGATAAACACCGCATACAGGCAAAACAGAAGCCCGAGCGCTTTGTAAAAACGTGACCAACCTTGTGTGGCCTGCTCGAACGCTCCTAAATACACACCGGAGCCGAACAGCAGTGCAGACCATAGCAGCAGGGTAATTTGCGGATCGATAATACGCGCTAATAACCATACGGCAACCGCTAACAGTGCTACACCGAAAACAGTTTTAATGTTATTCATCCACGCACCGGATTTAGGTAAAAAGCGTCCGCCGCCCGTGCCAATAATCAATAAAGGCATCCCCATCCCTAACGCGAGTGTTAATAAAGCCAACCCACCTAACAGGCCATCGCCAGTGGTGGAGATATAAGCTAAAACACCCGCTAATGGTGCGCTGACGCAAGGGCTAACAACCAGTGCGGAAATAGCGCCCATCAACACGACACCTAAAAGATGGCCGTTTTGTTTGCCACTGTTAACACTTTGTAATTTATCCTGGATAAAACGCGGCAGAGCCAGCTCATACAAACCAAACATTGAAAAAGAGAGTATGACAAAAAGGATCGAAAATAATATTAATACCCAAGGGGTTTGCAGGTATAACTGAATATTAGCCGTTGCGCCAAAATAGCCGACAATCACCCCCGCTGCGGCATAGGTAAATGCCATCCCTAATACATAGCTTAACGACAGCATAAATGCCCTACGGGTTGATAAGTTATCGCTTTGGCCAACAATAATACTTGAAAGAATAGGGAACATAGGGAAAACACAGGGAGTAAAAGCAAGGCCGATACCAAGCATAAAAAATAGTGCCAATTTCCACAGTAGACTATCGCCTTGTAAGAGGTTTTCAATATAACCTTGTTCGCTTTGTTGATTTTCTTGTGCGGGTGGAACTGTTGTTGAGCTCAACTCGCTCTGTTGCTGCGGATAATTTAAGCTAACAATAACGGGGGGATAACAAAGTCCTTGCTCAGCACAACCTTGGAAACTTAAGGTGACGGGGCTGCTGGTGGGCAAAGCAATGGCAATATCCAAATTATGTTTGAATATTTTTACTGTTCCGAAATACTCATCCTCTTTTAGTTCGCCTGTTTGTTGAAAATTAATATCTAAAGGCTGACCGTTTTGAGTGGCTGAAATACGCGAATAATAGAGATAATAACCGTCACTGATTTGCCAACTGATCCGCACTGCTTCCGTTGTAAATTCACTTTTATAGCTAAAAGCTTGATCCACAGGTAAAAATTCATCTTTCTCTGCACTCATTGCGCTGAGACTTGTGCATAATAGCAAGAAGGCTAGAAAACAACCTGCGCCTTTGCAAACATTAAACATCCGAGATCCCTATTTTTAAAATACTTTTAGATAATCATATTAAATCGGTAATTGTTAAGGAAACCTTAAGCTTCACTGTTCATACTTAAAAATCGTAGTAAAAACAAATAACAAGAGGGAACTTATGAAACGAATAATGCAACTATTTAGTGTGATTTTGATACTGTTATCGAGTACACAAGTCAGCGCACAGGTGCAATGGCTTGAAAAGTTCGATTTAACGCAATATGAAAACAAAGTGGTCTATTTGGACTTCTGGGCTTCTTGGTGTGGCCCTTGCCGCAAATCGTTTCCCTGGTTAAATGAGATGCAGGCTAAGTATCAGGATCAGGGGCTAGTGATTATTGGCATCAATCTGGATCGTGATATAAAAAATGCCAATAATTTTCTTAACACTTTTCCAGCTAACTTCCGCTTATATTCAGATCCGCAAGGGCTGCTTGCAACCAACTACAAGGTAGTGGGGATGCCCAGTTCTTATTTGTTTTCAGGTGACGGTGAGTTAGAAGAGAGTCATATCGGCTTCAAAAAAAGCAAACAAAAAGCCTACGAAGCGAGCATTGTAAAATTGCTTCAGCAACTTCCTAATAAACAAAGTAAGGATTAGCAGATGAAACCAGTATTAATAACACTTCTGTCAGCTAGCTTATTACTTAGCGGTTGCAGTTCGCTTGGTGTTGAGCCTTGGGAGCGGGATCTGTTGGCAAGAGAAGATATGGCGATCGACAGTGCGCCGCTGGATAGCGCATTTGATCAACATATCTATTTTAGCAAGGAAGCGAGCAGTGGCGGACAAGGATTTAGTGGCGGAGGTTGCGGATGCAATTAATTAAAAATAAACAACAGACACATAAAAATATTCGTCAATTGCTAAAAACAGCAACAGGCTGTTTATTAGGCGCATCTACGCTTGCGCAGGCGGATACGCAGCAAGGTTATTTTAGCGGTTGGGAAACAGATGTAGCCGCGCTTGGTTATACTGAAATTGATCGTGTCAGTGCCTATGAACCTGTTATTACAACCCGAAAAACCTTTGATGATGAGAGTGTTCTGGGGTTTAAATTAGTTATTGATGCATTAACGGGGGCGTCACCTAATGGTGCAAGCCCCTCGGATCAAATACAAACATTTACCCGCCCATCAGGTAAGGGAAGTTATCAAAGCGCAGCGGGAGAGACACCGTTAGACGATACATTCCATGATACCCGTGTCAGTTTCAGTGCAAATTATGAGTACGATCTGGGACGTGTTGATAAAATGATTTGGGGAGGAAATATTTCCAAAGAGTTTGATTTTTTCTCTTCAGGTTTAAGTGCAACCTATCTACATGATTTTAATAATCGTAATAGCACCTTAAGTTTTGGTTTAAGCAGTGAATATGATTTGATCACACCGGCTGGTGGAATTGCGGTTCCTTTAGCGCAGATGCAGGCGAGTGGGGCGGTTCAGCCAAAAGGTGACGACTCCGATACGCGTTTTATGGGCGAAATGTTAGTGGGGCTCACGCAGGTGATAAACCGTGAAACGATCGCCGTGTTTAATTACAGTTATGCGCAGTCCAATGGTTATCATAATGACCCTTACAAAGTCACCTCTGTGGTTGATGACCTGACCGGATCCTTAGTACCCGGTGAGTCACTGACCGGTACTTACCTTTATGACAGTCGCCCAGATAAGCGTAATAAGCACAGTGTTTATGGCCAGGTAAAACGCGCATTAGGTGCAGATTCTGCTGATTTTTCATATCGTTATATGTGGGATGACTGGGGAGTTGCCTCGCATACCTTTAATTTAACCTACCGTAAAAATTTCAGCAGTTGGTATTTAGAGCCGCACATCCGTTACTATACACAAAGTGCGGCGGATTTTTATCGCCATAGTATCAGTGAAAGTGAGATGGCGGATATCGGCCCTTACTTGACATCTGATTACCGCTTAGCACAGATGTGGGCATCAACCTTGGGGCTTAAAATTGGCTTCAAAACGCCCAATGGTAATAATAACAGTATCCGATTGGAGTATTACCATCAAGATGGAGAGAAAAGCCCGAGTGATGCTGTCGGCATTCAGAAAAACTATGATATGTTCCCAACATTAGATGCGTTTATTATCCAATACACCTACTCATTTTAGTTAGGAATCAAAGAGATGTTGCAAGGACTTAGCATTACAAAACAGGAAAATGACGGCGCATATTGTGGCTCTTTTTTTGCCATGGCGAGCAGTTGTGAAGTGCTGGTGGAGTGTAGTGAGGCCTTGTGTGCAACGCAGATAATAGAAGCGGTATTTACGGAAGCAAAACGTATTGAAAGTAAATTCAGCCGTTATCTTAAAACAAATATTGTTTATAAAATCAATCACAGCGCAGGCAAGCCGGTTTGCCTAGATGATGAAACCTGTCATCTTGTTGATTTTGCTTATCTGTGCCACCAGCTCAGTGACGGTTTATTTGATATAACCTCGGGGGTCTTAGCACAAGTCTGGTCTTTTGATGGTTCGGATAATATTCCCGACCGCGCACAGATTGACAAACTACTCCCCCTGATAGGCTTGCATAAAGTCACTTGGCAAGCGCCCTATTTAACATTGCCTAAAGGGATGGCGCTTGATTTTGGTGGTATTGGTAAAGAGTATGCTGTCGATTGCTGTCTCGCTAAAGCCGTCGATATCGCGGCAACCGTCCCTGTCTTATTAAATTTTGGCGGTGATCTTATCTGTAATGGGTCGCGTCAAAATGGCAGTGGCTGGACAATTGGTATTGAAAGTGTGGTAGGCGTAAAGCCTATCGTGCTTTCGCTAAAAAAGGGGGCGCTGGCGACCAGCGGTGATGTAAACCGCTATCTTTTACAAAAAGGGATTCGCTATAGCCATATCTTAAACCCGTTAACGGGTTACTCGGTTATTGACGCGCCGCGTTCAATTACAGTGGCGGCCGAGTCCTGCATCGAAGCGGGATTATTATCGACCCTAGCGATGCTGCAGGGGGCGCAGGCAGATCCGTTTTTAGCGCAGCAGTCGGTTGATTTTTGGATTCAGAAATAAAGGATATTGGATGCGTTTACTGATTATTGAAGATGATATTGCACTAGCAAACGGCGTAATGCAAAATCTTATGCAGCAGGGCTATAGCTTAGATCATTTTGATAGTGTCAGCTCAGCAATTATTGCTTGTACCCATGAGCACTATGATCTGATAATTTTAGATCTCGGTCTACCCGATGCTGACGGGTTAGTTTTTTTAGAGAAATACCGTAAAAAACATAAAAGCCCGGTGATTATTTTAACTGCCCGTGATGGCGTTGAAGATAAAATAAAAGGGTTAGATCTTGGCGCGGATGATTATCTGCTTAAACCCTTTGATCAAAGTGAGCTGCAGGCAAGAATTCGCGCCCTATTAAGGCGCAGCCATGGTAACGCCACACATATTATCGAATTTGGCCCACTCAAACTTGATCTTAATAGCCGAGAAGTTTTATATCATAATTTGCCGGTTAATTTAGCGCGTCGAGAGTTCAATCTTTTAGAAGTGTTATTACAAAATCAGGGCAAAGTGATGTCCCGTTCGTCATTAGAACAAACTCTGTATAGTTGGGATGACGATATTGAAAGTAATGCACTGGAAGTCCATATTCATAATTTACGTAAAAAAATAGACAAAAAGCTGATTAAAACCGTACGAGGTGTCGGCTATATGGCGGTTAAAGATGAACTTCATTGATACTCTAATTGTAAAATCTGGCTCTATTAAGCGCTTTTTAGTACTTGTTATCACCCTTATGTTTACAGTTTTTCTGGTTTGTGTATATCTATTAAGTGAGCAACAAACCAAACATGAAATAAATGAGATATTTGATGCACAACTGGCGCACAGTGCTTTTATTTTATTTAACCTTTTAGGCGAGAGCGTTGCCGCTATTGATCAAACAAGCTTATCTCTTCCGATTACCTATCATGGTTTTGATGGAAATAATGCGGCAGATAA